>JBIKYP010000050.1:0-17711 GCA_044355195.1 Crocinitomicaceae bacterium
TGTGAAAGCAGAAATGAGATAACCTACACCCAAACCAACTAAAGTGGCGTAAAATACATTCATGCTGGAAACATTTTTAGGAGCTTCACCAAAGAAATTCATACCCTGAATGGTATCAGGCAACAACCATTTCACAAGAAAATAACCTGCCGCAGCAGATAGTAATATCGAAGTTATATTACCCAAATTTAATGCACGTTGAACTTGTGCCTCTTTGGCATCATTATTTGAAATCCGCACTAGAAATGTTCCAATAATTGATGCTATAATACCTACTCCGGCAATCATAATGGGTAAAAGAATTGCACCCATACCATTAAATTTATCGATTACCTGACCTGCATCGGCCATATCTTTTATAATGTAGTTACCCAACACCATTGACGCCAATACAGTTGCTACGTAAGAACCAAACAAATCCGCACCCATTCCTGCTACATCACCCACATTGTCACCAACATTATCGGCAATAGTTGCCGGATTACGAGGATCATCTTCAGGAATTCCTGCTTCTACTTTACCAACGAGGTCAGCCCCAACGTCTGCCGCCTTCGTATAAATTCCGCCACCAACACGTGCAAACAATGCGATAGATTCAGCACCTAGTGAGAAACCGGCTAGAGCTTCCAATACGATTGTCATTTCCTCGTAAAAATTTCCACTATTCGACATAAACTGAGTAGTAAATGTAAGGAAGAACAAACTCAGTCCAAGCACTGCCAATCCGGCAACACCTAGTCCCATAACCGTTCCCCCGCCAAATGAAACTTTGAGTGCCTGAGGCAGACTTGTGCGCGCTGCTTCTGTTGTTCGTGAGTTCGCATCCGTTGCTACTCGCATTCCAATGTTCCCTGCAACCGCAGAGAAAACGGCACCCACGACGAACGCCGGTACAATCATCCAGCTTGTAGTTTCAACGATACGAGAAATTCCAAACAAAGCAGCTCCTGCTACCACAACGAAAATGGCAAGAAGTTTATATTCCGCACTCAAGAAAGCCATAGCACCTTCTTTGATACTTTTCGAAATTCCTTGCATTTTTTCATTCCCGGGATTTTGTTTTTTAACCCAGGCCATTTTAACCAACATGAACAACAACCCAACGATAGAAAGTCCTATTGGCAAGAAAATTAAATTCGATTCCATTTTATCCTTTTGATTTTTAAAGGGGCAAAAGTAGAAGTTTGATTGTATTTGTGCAAGAGTTTTTTTTCGAGCAAGGAGCAAGGAGCAAAGAACAATGACGGCCTTGCTCAATTCAATTCAGAACCCTAAAGATGCTCCTCCACCGTGGAACGCAGTCTACTCAATTCAATTACACCGCTATTTCGCCAGACGATCTCGCCCGATTTGAAAAGAATAAACGTGGGAACGCCCCGAATTTTGAACTTATCGGCCACGTCCTGATTTTTATCTACATCGATTTTCAAAATACGAATTTGACTTCCCATCTTGTCCTTCAACTGTTCCAAAACTGGAGCCATCACTTTGCAAGGACCGCACCAAGTAGCATAAAAATCTACCAATGTTGGCGTTTCGGATTTAACGATATCACTAAATTTTCCCATGTTATAAACACTGTTTAAAATTATTGAAGTCAATCATAAAAGAGTAATTAAATCGAAGCAGTCTTATTTAAAGAAACTCTACCTCCGTGATATATTACTTTTGTACGGACAGACTTTCTATCTTGTAATCGTTATTGATTTTTTTGAATTGAACGGTCACCCTAAAATTTTCATTTTTGGACTCATACATGCCTATCGCATAGGAACCGTCAGCATTTTCCTTACCTTTGTAAATAAACTTAAACCCTGAGGCCGGTTTCCTGGAAAAAAAATCATTAAGAATCATCGTGGCTTGACTCTGGCTGTACACAGCCTCTTTTCCAAGAATATTTAGCATCATTCTCTCCTTACCTATAGCTGTGATACCTGTTGCATCGGCCGACGCAAACGCCTTCTCCACATTCGAAAATGGAATTTCGGTGTGTATTGTCAAAGCTAGTAATATGGAATTAAAAACCAGATAGAAGAAACTCATAGCCACTTTCTTGGGTGTTCGACATTAGCAAATAACGTACCAAAGATGAAAAAATCTCCCAATAAAGGAGTCTACTCACCGTGATGATAAGGTTCACCGCGAATAATGGTAAATGCCCGATACAACTGCTCCAGAAAAATCATTCGAACCATCTGGTGGGAATAGGTCATTCGTGATAAACTCATTTTCATTGAAGCACGGGCATAAATCTCTTCAGAAAATCCAAATGCACCTCCTACTATGAACACCATAGCTTTTGTAGAATAGTTCATCTGCTTTTCCAGGAATGTCGCGAAAGAAACTGAGTTGAATTCTCTACCGAGCTCATCTAATAATATAACCAGATCTGTCGGTGTCAATCGTTTGAGAATTTCTTTTCCTTCAGCATCCTTCAATTGCTCTTTTGATAAATTTCTCGCATTACGTATGTCCGGAAGTTGTAAACATTCAAAAGAAATGTAATGTTTCAAACGGTTCAGGTATTCCTCCTCTCCTAATTTGAGAAAATGCTTATTTAATCTGCCAATACATATTAATTTTAATTTCAATTCGGATTGGATTTTTCGGACGTTAAGTTACCCAAATTCTCAGAACACAATGCAATTAATTTATAATTAACCAAGGCTGGTCACTAGATTAGTTCCTGTTAGAGATAGGTGTAAATGTCATTATAATTGACACGAAATAGCTTTGAAATAGTTTGTGATTTTTTAATATTAATAACCTAATTATCAATTATATAATATCCATTTTTGTGAAAAAAATAGTATGACAACATCTATTTTTGCCAAGTAAGTAGAACCCAATCACACTTCGTTACAATTAATATTTCATTATATTTGTTTCTGATTCAAACACGTAACTATGAACAGAAATCTGATTTACTTTTCAGTTTTTTCACTTTTATTAAGTTCTTGTGGTGGAAAACAGGATTTACCTAGTATCGCGGAGGGAGGTAAACGCTACGGAGGTGTATTCAAGTTTATGTCAGAGGAAAAGGTGAACAATTTATTGCCGATTGCCTCAATTGATGTATACGCTCAACGAATTAACGGACAGATTTTTGAGTCGTTGTTAAAGCTGGATCCGGAAACCATGAAGGTTATTCCCTCTATTGCGGAATCGTACACCGTTAGTAAGGATGCTAAAACATTTACTTTCAAAATTAGGAAGGGTGTATTCTTTCATGACGATGAATGCTTTGGAGGATCGGGAAGAGAGGTTACAGCGGAAGATATTAGGTTTACTTTGGAAATGGTTTGTTCAGGATTTCGAGAAAATAAAATGGCTTACCTTCTTGTTGATCGCATTGAAGGAGCTAAAGATTTTCAGACTTTGTCAAAAAAGAAATTAGACCCCTCTGGAATTAGCGGAGTTAAAGTAATTGATGATCAAACCATTCGTATTAAATTGGTTAAACCCTTTATTGGATTTGACAAAACACTTTGCCATATCAACCTAGGAATTCTTGCAAAAGAAGCTTATGAAAAATATGGCGCGAACATGAAAAGCCACCCTGTAGGTAGCGGGCCTTTCAGGTTGGAAAAAATGGACGACAAAGGCATCGTGCTTGCCCGAAACCCTCATTATTGGAAAAAAGATGAGTTTGGCAACCAACTTCCATTTTTAGAGAAGCTTGAAATGACGTATGTTAAAGACAAACGCAGTGAACTACTTGCTTTCCGGAAGAAACAAATTGATATCGTGTTTGAAATTCCGGTAGATGATGTTGAGAATATCCTGGGCAGTTTAAAGGAAGCACAACAGGGAAAAAATGTTAAACATCGCGTAGAGTCAAAGCCAAGCCTGAACATGAATTATATCGGATTTGCTTGTGAAAGTGAGGAATTTAAAGATGTAAATGTTCGTAAAGCGTTTAATTTGGCCGTGGACCGTGAGTTTATCGTTAATCATGTACTCAAAGGTGAAGGTTGGCCTGCTGTCAACGGATTTGTTCCACCCATCGAAAATTATCACTATGAAAACGTAATTGGATTTAAAAGTGATATACCCAAAGCTAAAGAGCTGTTGAGCCTGGCAGGTTATCCGAATGGAAAGGGTTTTCCTGTGCTCGACTTTTACGTAAACGCTGTAGAGGGATCATCTAAACATAAAATGTGTCAGGGCATCGCTGACGAATTAAAGAAAAATCTTAATGTGACTTTAAATGTAAAATTGTGTTCAATTCAAGAACGAAGCAAAGCCATTATCAGTGGAAAAGCTAAGATATGGCGATCAGGTTGGATAGCAGATTATCCCGACGCAGAGAATTTTCTTAGTTTGTTTTACAGTAAAAACATCAAAGATAATGAAGCCGATGTGAATGCTTTTAGGTTTAAAGACAGTAATTTCGATCAATTATTCGAGATTGCAACGACAGAGCTTGACGAAAATAAAAGGAATGATTTATTTTCATTATGCAACCAAATCATTACTGATAAAGCCCCAGTTATGCCCATTATGACCGATGATTTCATGGTTATGATCAATGCGCGCATTCGTGATTTTAAGACCAATTCCATGGAAATTTTGGATTTCTCCAGTGTACATATTAAAGAATCTAAGAAATAAGATGCCCTTTTTTTTCAAATGGCCTTAATTAAGTTCAAGTTAATTAAATTCGCTCAGCGATACAATATCTCTCGTATTACTTCCAAGGTTCTATGCACATTAAATGTGGGAATATGGAGTTGATAGTAAGCTAGAAGTACATCAAGTGCTTCCTTTCTGTCACCATCATTCACCTCAGAAATAACCCTATCACCGAGTATCATTTGAATCAGATTGACTCCATTACCAGAAAAAGTTATTTTTTCTTTTCCTTCTATGTTGGAAAAAACACCATCAGCAGGCAAGAAAAAACGCTTGAATTCACCTTCTACCTGTGGTTCTATTCCAAGAAAGACAGTGAGTTTCAATAGAAAGTAGATGACCACTAAGGACAACTCATCTGCAGTTAAACCATCTAATTCTTGGATATACGCGACTAAGAAATAAAATAATGACTGATCTTTATAATCCCTTTTTACTACATTTCTGATAACATCAGAAATGAAAAAGGCCACCGTTCCATGTACCGGATTAAATGGTATTTTTTTCCACGATGCAACAGGTGAAAGTCCTGCAAGCTTTGCTAATTCGCTTTCGGGTCGTTTATAAAATGTTAATTCGCATAAAGAGCATGGAAACAACAGAGAAGCATTTTTCTTTCCTCCATGAAATACAAAAACCTGAAGCCCTAAGTCCTCCGTAAAAAATGTTGCAATAAGACTACTTTCAGTATAAGAAGTCTTATGAATAAAAATTCCTTTCGTAACCTGTTTCAAGGAATCAGTTTACAACAAGTACCTTACCAACTTTCCTCCCCTTTTCCTCATTTGCAGCTGTCCAAATCAAGTAAACACCTGTTGGCACACGATCTCCATTCATGGTTTTTCCATTCCATGTGGCCGTGCCTCCATTGGACGTTGTTTTGTAAATCAGATTTTGAGCTACATCCGTAATCTTGATATCAGAATCATACTGAATACCCTGTATCGTAATCACACCATCAAACCCAGGTCGGACGGGGTTCGGAAACACCTTTACTTCTGAATAGTTCGGATCTCCAATTGAAGCATCCGAACGGTATGAGATCAATCCACGATCAGTGGCAATGAATAATTCGCCGGTATTTTGATTAAATTCCATATCGAGAATGGTGTTAGATATAAGAGGTGAATTTTCGGTCGTAAACTGATGAATTATTTCCATGCCATTTGGTGAAAGTACGGCAATTCCAGAATTTGCAGTCCCAATCCATTTCCGATTTCCTCCATCCACTTCGATATCGGTAATACTCGTATTCCCCAAAACATACTCCACATTCCCTTCGTAGTCCAATTTAAGCCTCGTGGCATTGTATTCGCCGGGAGAAGCTTCAAAGGAACCTTCAGAATTATAAAGTACTGCGAATCCATTATCCGTTCCGATCCAGATTTCATTGTCAAAATCAACGGCAATAGCGGTAACGTGATCCGAAGGGAGATCTCCCGAAAATTTTCCGGTGTTTAATTGAACACATCGATCGTCCGAAGGATCAGTCACTGTACTATTATCATTATATCCAAAAATACCTGAACCTTCCAGAGAAAACCATTTATTTCCTTCATAGTCGACAACTAGTTTACCGGAAAACTTATTCTTTGCCACCGCACCACAATCAAAAGAAAGCCACTTCTGGTCCTTTGTATAGACATTTAACGGTTGATCTGAATACCCGTTCACCACCCATAGGTTTCCGCTTAAATCATACTGAAGATCACTAACCAACGACCAGATTCCTCCTGAAGAGTATTTGAGTGTTGAATTCGATGGTGTAAATAGATCTGTGACCTGTTCCCCCTGTCGCATAATGGAAAGAGGAAGTTCTGAGAACGTACCAACGGCTATGGTATTTTTATCTGTTGGATCGATAGCCGTACAGAGGTAATCCCATATATTTTTACCTGACCAAAGTTGCATATTGTTGCGGTCTCTTAAATACCATTTTTCACCTTCGAAAACCTGTAATCCGGAACCATTAAAGGTGACAGATTTCCCTGATAGACCACCGCCTGCAATTACCAAGCGATCATTAAACCAGTCCATTCTGTAGAAATCTGATTTTGAAGGCCCTTCCATTCGTGCTGTTGAAAAGTATCCATTTTCTAGTTTAACCAATCCGCTGGTATTGTCTGCAATCCATAAAACATTTCCCTCGTTAATCACCTTGTTTGGTCTTGGATAGGCCCCAAACTGGTAGTAATCTCCCACAAGCGTCGCCAGCACTCCTGTTTTCGGATCCAAACTTTTCACACCATCAAAAAATGAAATAATGAGTTTGTCGTTCTGACATTGCATGTTGTTCAACTGAATTGATGATAGAGGATCCAACACTGAGACCGCACCGGATGAGGTTAACCGATAAAGCGTATCCGCACCATAAGGTTTATCAGAACGAATTACGAATAATTCCTGATTAGCCAGTTCAATATGTTTATATTCTTCTGTTGAAAGTTCGACCAATCTTTGGTCTTTTTTCCATTGCGCCGGATCACTTAGCGCAATATTTGAACGGATTCCCGTATACAGCGCGTTGGGAGTAAGAGCGAAGATGGTGTCGTTACGGATTTCAAGATCTAGCACAGAAACATTTCCAGATGCAGGATACCAGGTATCACGAATCTCCTTTTTATTCACATCCAGAAGTATCACGGCAATATCGGTAGCTAAAAAAACTTCACCGTTGCGTTCTATAATACTGTTAATTTTTTTTGATCCGGGAATTTGTGCTAATCTCAGAGCGGGCACATTAACAATCCTATTATTCTTGTAAATGTCGATATTGCCATTCTCGTAACCTATCACTAACGCCTTTGATGAATTAACAAAACAGAGCGAACTGATTTGAATATCTGACAGACCATTCACGCTTGTTACTGAACTTAGTTCATGCGCAGACAAGTCAAATTCAACTAAACCCATTTCGTAAGCTGAGAAAATGGATCCATCGCCATAGACTACATCAACACACTGTTGGTTAGGCACATGTAATCTCCATTGACCGGTACCCATTTGGGCTTGGACAAACGACCCGGAAAAAATGAATAACACAAGTAATCTATACATGAATCTGAATAACGAAGAATAACCAAAATTATTGGAAAGGTATGGAAATAACAACTACTGAGTTAACAAGTTTGAAAGATTCGTAATCCTAGGAAATTCGTAAATTTGACTATGCTTCCTTTGTACAGCACTGCTGAAACCGTCAATTTTGTCAGAGGTTACGAATTTTTCTCGCCAATCGATATTATGTCGACCTTTCTGGGTTTGGCTGTTTTGACACTTCTCGCATACACCCGAAGAAGAAACTTTAAAGATGATGACTACTACAAATACTACATGCGGGCCTTCTTCTTTAAACTTCTTTTTACGTATGCCAATGCGGCATTTTACATTATATCTTATAATGGTGGCGGAGATTCTATTGCTTTCTGGGATAGTTCGGTGAAGTTGAACAACCTGTTCTTTGAAAAACCGTCAGCCTACTTCGATGAGATTTGGAACAATTATACAAAGGAACATCTTAGAGTAAATTTTAATTCAGCAACAGGATATCCGGACGGCCGTGTGTACGAAGAAAAAGCGAGCTTCTTTGTGAGTAAGATTGCTTCCGTCTTTGGTTTCTTTACATTTAAGGGGTATATCCTGATGTCGCTAATTTTCGCATTTATTGCGACCAATGCCTCATGGCGCTTGTACGAACTCGTGCGTGGTTTTGGGTTGCACTCGGACTGGCATGCCGCGCTTGCCATACTCTTTATCCCTTCCCTCAGTTTCTGGTGCGGAGGAATATCCAAGGACACCCTGATGTGGGTATGTACATGTTACTTTGTTGTAAATCTCTACGCTGTTCTTTCGGCAGAAACCGGAAGTAAATTCAAACACTACATTTACCTTTTCCTTTGCCTCTATGTCTTTTATCGCGTTCGTTCGTTTATGTTATTGACGGTAACCGCTCCCCTACTCCTCACCTATGCTTCCTACGTTGCGCGAACCCGCGGTAAATCTTTTCAAACCTCGTTTATTCGATTTACTGCTATCCTTTTAGTCATCGGAGGGATACTTGTTTTCTTCCAAACATCTGCTGCATCCGAATTCCTCGCAGAGGCACAAGTAATCTACGAGGATATGACGACGAACCAAACCTATGGCAACAAACGCTATACCCTCGGAGAAGTGTCTTATACCCCTGCAGGAATGCTGGCCGCTTTCCCCTTGGCTGTAGTGGCCGGTTTTTTTCGGCCGTTTATCTTTGAAGCATTAAGTACTAGCCTCATTTTGAATGGTATAGAAAGTACTGTTCTGATCTATTTTACAATTCGCTACGTATTCCGGCCAAAACTAAGGCAACGCTTTGCTAAGCTCATGAGTAATGACTTCCTCGTGTATGCCTTCACCTACGCCCTCATTTTGGCATTCTTTGCCGGATTTACATCTATATTGTTTGGGGTACTAATTCGGTTCAAAGCACCGGTACTACCATTTCTAGCCTTGATATTGACCGCTCGGGAAGCCTCGATACATACTAACGCTTCGGTTGGGACACTCGATTCTCAGGAAAACACATAGAATTGAAGAGTTCAAATGCCTAGGGCGTTCAAATGCGTCTGGGTTGAACATTTGAACATTTGAACATAGAGCATAGACCGCTGCGCTCACAGACAAAAGACGGAAAGACAAAAGACGACCCTTAAATTGGGCTCAGGGTAAAAAGAATTGCTTACACTGTGAGAAGCGAGAACATTGGAACAAACTAATCCCTTATCAGAGACAACTTAAATGACCGCGTTACTTCATTTGAGCGCAGGATAATAAAATAGATGCCGTTTGCCAAATGATCGGAATCTACGGAATATTCATAATACCCGGGAAAAAGTGTGTTACCCGACTCCATCGATTGAACGGAAAGACCTTGGGCATCATCAAGCGACAAGAATACTTCTGCTTCTTTGGTTAGGAAAATCCTTACCATGAAATCTGTGCTAATTGGATTGGGAAAAACCGGCAATAAAACGATCGACTCCCCCTCGATATTTCTGCAGACGTTGTTATTTTCAAGGTAGGATTCTGCTATTCCACTTTTAGTATAGGCTATTCCGCTCACACATATATAGGACTCAATGTTATCCTGGTCATTGAAAATAGAAGTAGGCATGGCATTAAAAACGTATATCGAATCTTCAGACGGGTGGAGTACTCCATTCCAGGTTTCACTGAATAACAAACCTTTGGGCGTTTCTACTTCCAACTGAGCGCTTGCGAGATCAACCGTTCCTTTGTTCTTCAACTCCAGACCCATTATTACCCAATTACCCTTGTTCTGAAGATACAACTTGGACATTTCAAGGTCAATTTGGGCACGCCTTACTTGAATTACCCGGTAACTGGTATCTGAACAATTGGAAGAGTTCACAGCTACTAACCGAACCGTTAAAGATGAATCAGCAAATTTGGCATCAAAGGTATGTTTTGGAGAGAAATCTGTAGAAAAGTTCCCGTCACCAAAGGTCCATAGGGCTATCGAGCCCGGATTAGAGTTATTTTGAAACGAGAACGGCTCTCCCGCAGCAACTATTCCGGGATAAGTTGAAAATGAAGCATTAAATTGTTCATTTACGTCAAAGAACTTTAATGTATCCGCTTTACACCCTGCAGTTGACAATGTAAATAATTCGACCTGCTGCTGACCCAGCGTATTCACCATCCAGTAAGCATTCGTGCCATAAATGGTATCTGATTTATTTACGACCCAAATGGTGGAATCAACAGCACCCATCGCTACCTTAGAAGAATTCGTAAACTTTACGTAGGAATCCTTGCATGCCGGACCTACTGAAAGGGAAGGAACGGGCAGGGCATATACCTCTACATCCTTCGTAGATGTCGCTGAGCATTTATAGGAATTTTCGACCTTCAATGAAACAGTCTTCACTCCATACTTGACAAAGGTGTGAACAGGATTGACCAATATAGATGAAGTGTTATCTCCAAAATTCCATAAATAGGTAGAGGAAGCTACTGTATTCGATTTACTCAAAAACTGAATCGGGTTTCCTTGACAGGCGTTATTAAAAATAAAGTCGGGAACCGGGGTAGGATTGATTTGAATAACTTTTGATATACTGTCCTTGCAGTTAAGTCCATCAATAACAACTAACCTCACATCATACGTGCCCTCCTTTTTAAACGCATGCTTTGGAGATGGATCGGCCGATGTGTCAGTCCCCGTGGACGACGCATTAAAATTCCACAAGTACGTTACAAGAGCTGAACTTCCTTTCTGAGAAGCATTTGTAAAACTAACTTCCTGATTGGAGCAATTCCCTTGATAAGTATAGGCCGCCTTAGGATTTTCAAAGATATTAACGGTATCAACAAAAGAAGTGCCACAGCCACCGGCTGTCTGCACGAACAGCTTAAGTGGGTAAGTTCCTGATACAGGATATGTGTAATTAGGAACCTTCAACGTGCTTTTGGAACCATTTCCAAAATCCCAATTCCAACTGGCGATGGCATCCTCACCAACTCCTATACTTTGATCAACTATTGGAGCTAGATTATTCTTGCAGTGATCAGCTACCGTAAATCCGGCTTGAGGTGCATTACCGATATTTGTAATATAAATGGTATCACGCGCTATACATCCATTCACATTCACAGATTCCACCCAATAATTGCCCGTTGGACCTACCGCATAGTTCGCTTGTGAGGAAGGCATTCCTCCCTGCCAGGCATAGATGAGTGTTTCTGCAGCACCGACTTGCAATACAATGGGGTTTCCGGTGCACAAGGAAGTGTCGTTGCCAAGGAAGGCTGTGTTTTCATAATAATCAATAGAAAATGTGACGGGATCACTCGTTCTGGTGCAGCCCAAGCCATCCGTTACTGTTACCGAATAGATTCCGTGAGTTGAGATCGAAATGGACTCCGTAGTGGCACCAGTGCTCCATTTATACGAATATCCTGAACCTAGGCCGGCAGACCAAATATTCGTCCCCCCCTTGCAGATATAAGCATTCGAGGGTCCATTGATTTCGGGATAATTCACCTGAATCGTGTCTCTAGAAGCAAAACCAAAAATATCTGTGCCTTGAACCCAATACAATCCGGGTTTTGTAACAGCTATTGATGCCGTTGTTTCACTAGTACTCCACAAGACATTTGAAAAATTCGACGGAATACTAAGATTAATTGGGCAAAAATTACTTGTAACACTTGTATCTTTTCCAAGATTCACGGGAGGTGAGTATTTGCAGCGGAGGTAATTCGTAATATCCTTTTTTTGAATCGTATCGGCACTTTCAATGAACACGACCTCATTCATAAGGCCATTTAAATACAGGACCTCCCCGTTGTCTGGACCATTGTTGTATGCCCCCAAAAGGAAGCGAAACGAAGAATTGATGGAGCCGTTGGCATTAAATGTTTTGGTCGCAGACAAGACGTTGTTGATTTCCAAAAAACATCTAGACTTTGAACGGTCGAGCGTGGCAGTAAAAATACCGAAATCATTGATCCCGGATGAAGAAAACAAGTCGCCACCACCACCGTTGTTGTCTATCATAAGATAATCATACTTGTTATTTTCTTTAAATAACCCATATCGGCTTGGGGACGCACCCGCTCTGGATTTGGCAAAAAATGAACCGTTCGCCAAAGTTGTCTTACCAACAACGTACATCGTCCGACTCGTCTCAAGTAAATCTAAAATATCTCCTCCGTCCAAGCATTGCCCCCCACTGAATTTGAATGCGGGATATCCATTGAGGACATTATTCTCGACGATCGGTCGTTTCGTAGTTGCCGATTGGAATAGCGTGTAGGATTTGGGGCTTTGATCTGTTAAACTTTGTATCCTGCCATCGGCGTCTAAATTGACTCCGGAATTCGGTAGTAAATGTAGGATTAGGTTTGGATTATCTGCGGGTGTGAACACCTTGAAAAAAGCCCAATTCGAGTAGGCTACCGGTGTGGTTAAGAACTTGATACGCCAATACCATGTTCCCGAAGGAATTATTGAGGAAACCCAAAAATAACCTGAAATAACGGAAGATGTTATCTGAATAGATGAAAAATCACTTGAACTTGAGATCTCAACCTGACAACCTAAACTTTTATAATTATTCCATTCAAAGGTGATCAAACCGGTAGAAGAATATGCTCCTGCTTTTGGCAAAACTGTCGACCGATCCTGCGCTGAGATTATGAAGGGAAAGAGAACGCCTAAAATTAACAGAAAATTCATACTTTTGACCACGGCAAAAACAATTTTGTTAATATACAAATGTACAAGAATTTAAAGTCAAATTGTTTAAACCAGAGAAAAGGAGCCTTCAATTTATGCCCCAGCACAGAATAATTAAACAAGATAAAGCCAATTCAAATTGGAATTTACTTATTGATTCAAGACCAAAATGGTTGTCCTTTCATTTCAAAGAAATATGGGAATACCGGGATCTATTAACCCTCTTCGTCCGAAGGGACATTGTAGCAACCTATAAACAAACCATCCTCGGGCCCCTCTGGTTTTTCATCAGCCCCATTTTCACGGTCATTACCTTCACGTTTGTTTTTCACTCGATCGCTAAGATCTCCACAGACGGAATTCCTGCACCACTTTTTTACCTTTCCGGCACAACACTTTGGAATTATTTTCAAAATTGCCTGACAGGAACATCCAACACATTTGTTGCCAATGCAGGTATTTTTGGAAAAGTATACTTCCCACGAATTATTTCTCCTCTTGCTTTGGTACTTTCCAATTTAGTTAAACTGGGCATTCAATTGGTCATTTTGTGTTGTTTTTGGCTCTATTATTTTTCCTCCGGGCAAATAAGTATATCCCCGGAGATTGGCCTCACCCCGTTCTTGATCATTCTTCTTGCCATCATAGCCTTGGGCTCAGGTATCATTATTTCATCATTGACGACCAAATACCGGGATTTCTCCTTTTTTATTGCTTTTGGCATTTCACTTTTGATGTATGCAACTCCGGTGATTTACCCTGCATCTGCCATACCCGAATCTTATCGTTATCTTTTTGAATTGAATCCGATAGCACCAATCATTGAAGCTTTCAGATTTGGTCTCACCGGTTCGGGAAGTATAAGTTTATCTGGAATCCTATACAGTTTTTCTTTCGGAGCAGTTCAACTAACCTTAGGGCTTCTACTGTTCAATAAAGTAGAACGAAACTTTATGGATACTGTCTGACCAAAACTATTTCTTCAGAATTATTTCCTATATTCGTATTATGTCTAGTGTTATTGAGGTAGAAAATCTATCCAAACGATATCGATTAGGAAACATTGGTTATACAAGTTTGCGAGATGATCTTGCCTCTTGGTATGATCAACTTCGTGGAAAAGAGACTTACCTACAGAAAAAAATAGCGACAAACGACCGTACAGTATTTGCAGATTCGAATTTTGTCTGGTCGCTTCAAGACATCAACTTCACTGTTGAAAAAGGTGAAGTTTTGGGGATAATAGGTAAAAATGGTGCTGGAAAGTCAACCTTGCTAAAAATACTTTCTAGGGTAACCTCACCGACTAAAGGTGAAGTTAGAATTAATGGTAGAATTGCTTCTTTATTGGAGGTTGGAACAGGTTTTCATCCTGAACTTACCGGACGAGAAAACATTTTCCTTAATGGCGCAATTTTGGGAATGCGAAAGCAGGAGATCAAAGCAAAATTTGATGAAATAGTAGCTTTTGCCGGGGTAGAACGATATATAGACACCCCCGTTAAACGTTATTCTTCGGGCATGTACGTGAGGCTCGCATTTGCCGTGGCAGCTCACCTGGAACCTGAAATTCTTATCGTAGACGAAGTTTTGGCTGTGGGGGATGCAGAATTCCAGAAGAAATGCCTCGGAAAAATGAAAGATGTTAGTGAGCATGGAAGAACAATTTTATTTGTCAGCCATAACATGGCAGCCATAAAAAGTCTGTGTTCAAAGGGCGTTTTTTTAGAAAATGGCTTATTAAAATACAGTGGTAAAATCGGGGATACTATTTCAAATTACCTCGGGGGACACGAAAACAGTCAACATCGATTTCAGTGGTTAGAAAAGGAAGGTTATATAAACCAAAATTTGCGTCTCATTGAGGCAAAATTATACAGCTCAGATCACAGGGATGACTATAATTTTGATATGCGGGATAGTCTTTGTATTGATACGATCATCGATAACCATTTAATGGATGATCGAATTGACATTACCTACCACCTCAAAACGGAAACTGGAGAAAAATTATTTTCATTCTCTTCGAGTTGCTTAGATTCCATTAAAAATGGTTCTTCTTTGAGTTACGTATGCAAAATCCCCTCTAATTTTTTTAATGTGGGTTCATTTTCTTTAGATCTTTTTGTTGTCAAAAACAAACGAGAGTCGATTTACATAAAGCCTGATGTCTTGAATTTTACAATTCAGCACAAACCCATAGAACTGGGTGAGTACATGGGTGATGAGCCGGGTTTTTTACATCCACGTTTTGAGTGGGTAATTTCGTGAAGCTTATGATTACAGTTACCAAGCCTCATTTACCAGAATTAGAAGATTTCATTCCCTATCTTCAATCCATTTGGGAGAATAAGCAATTAACCAATAATGGTCCCTTTCATCAGGAACTTGAAAAACAATTGTGTTCCTATCTGGGTGTTCCGTATATTTCCTTGTTCTCGAATGCCACCTTAGGACTACTCACTGCCATGCAAGCATTGGATGTTCGAAATGGAGAGGTTATTACCACCCCTTACAGTTTTGTAGCAACCACCCATGCCATTACTTGGAATGGCAACCAACCAACTTTTGTGGATATCGATCCTTTAACAGGTAATATTGATCCCGAACTTATCGAGCAGGCTATTACCCCTTTTACCAAAGCCATTTTACCCGTTCATGTTTATGGCACACCATGTGCTGTAGACGCCATCGCATCCATTGCCTCTAAGCATAACTTACCTCTAATATATGATGCTGCCCACTGTTTCGGAATTTCCCACAAAGGAAAATCTCTCCTCAACTATGGCGACTTATCTGTGATTAGTTTCCATGCCACCAAGGTCTTCAATACCTTCGAGGGTGGAGCTATCATTTGTCACAGTATAGAAATGAAGCAACGCATAGATGACCTGAAAAATTTCGGGTTCAGAGATGAGGTTACAGTCATTGCTTCAGGTATCAACGCTAAGATGAATGAAATCCAGGCTGCCTTTGGTTTGTTGCAATTAAAGGACATAGACGCTGTCTTACAAAAACGTACTTCCATCGCTAGGGAATATCGCAAAGGACTATCTGGAATCAAAGGAATCAGACTACAAATAGAGACTCCTCAAACTACAGAGAACGGATCCTATTTTCCGATTTATGTCGAATCGGAATTTACTTTAAACCGGGATGAGTTCTATGAGCATCTCAAATCACATGGCGTTTATGGAAGGCGCTATTTTTATCCTTTGATCAGTAACTTTGAGCTTTACAACAGCTTGCCTTCTGCCTCTTCGGATCATCTTAAACATGCCAACATCCTTTCTGAGCAAGTCATCTGTTTACCGATCTATCCTGATCTTTCTCTTCAGGAAGTTGAAAAAATCATTGAACTCATTAGAAGTGTTGCGTGAACTAAGTAAACCATATCGCATATTGGTCTTTCCCTGTGGATCTGAAATCGGTCTTGAAGTGGCTGATAGCCTTAAATACAACAAGAATTTCAGTTTGATCGGAGTAAGTAGTCAGCCTGATCATGGAAGGTTCATCTTTGAGAACTATCACGAAATTACTTCGACTATTCATGAGGATTCCTGTATCGATGAGTTAAAAGAAATTATTCATTCGCAGGAGGTAGATCTCGTTTACCCTACCATGGATTTGGTGCTTCATCGATTGAAAATATATGAGGCAAAGCTTGGTGTTCCAGTTGTGGCCTCCCCTCTTGAAACGACCGAAATTTGCCTTTCAAAAAAAGAGACGTACGCTCACTTAAACGATGTTATCCTCACACCAAAGATTATAAGTATTGATGCGCAAGCAAGTGAATTCCCCGTATTCGCCAAACCTGATATCGGGTATGGCTCCCGAGGGATACAGCTGATCTCAAATCCAGAAGAATTAAAGCGTTTTATGGAATCCAAAAAGGGCTCAAAAACCATCATTGCCGAGTACCTTCCGGGAAGGGAGTATACGGTAGATTGTTTTTCGGATAAAACCGGGACTTTACTATTTGCAGGTGCGCGAGAGCGGGGAAGAATTTCAAATGGGATATCCGTTTCCAGTTCTACTTCCAGCGAATTATCTGAACGATTTTTACCTCTGGCAGAGGCCATCAATAAAAAACTCACTTTTCGCGGTGCATGGTTTTTTCAACTGAAAGAATCGAAAACCGGGGAGGCAGCGTTATTGGAGGTCGCATGTCGCCTGGCAGGCACCTCTTCTGTTCATCGAATCCAAGGGATTAATTTTGCAGAACTTAGTTGTTACGTAGCTCTGGGAAAAACAGTATCCATTGTCCACCAGAACGTTCCAGTAAAGATAGATCGCGCATTATCAAGAAAATTTGAGTTGAGTGTTCAATTTGAATATGTATACATCGATTTGGACGATACACTTATTGTTGACAATAAAGTCAATTCCGATTTGATCAAATTTATTTTTGAATGCAAAAATGAACGCAAGAAAATAATTCTGATCACCAAACACGCAGGAAATCTTGATGATACACTTAGTAAATATTCACTAAAACCTTTATTCGACGAAATAATACATCTTAAAAAGCTAGATTCGAAGTATGAATATATCAAGCATCAAGCATCTATTTTTATTGATGATTCTTTTTCTGAGCGCAAAGAAGTTGCAGACAAGCTACAAACCCTCGTATTTGGGCCTGATGATATTGCTCACTTAAGTTTTTCGAAAGCATGAAACAACAAATGTTGAAATTGCTTTGGAATCCGGAGAAGCTATTGATTGTCATTCTGAGTTGCATCTCTCTATTATTGATATTTTGGTCGGTGAATAGGGGAGTTTTGTTCTCTGATGAATCGTGGTATCTTCTGCATACAGCAGAAAACCAATCCGTTTT
>JBIKYP010000111.1:0-6511 GCA_044355195.1 Crocinitomicaceae bacterium
CTATGTCGGTGGTGTTGGAGAGTTGAGCTACTGGATTCAATTGAAAGGTGTCTTTGATGAGGCGAGGATATCTTATCCACTTTTACATACCCGAACATCCATGTTGTATATCGATGAAACCGGTGCGAGAAAAATGGAGAAAGCAAATATTCAGCTTGAAGAACTTTTTTTGGATAAGGAGGCACTGAAGTTCAAGAAAATAAAAGATCAAGCCAAGGAAGAACTTGACTTTTCTGCTATCGATGCGATGATGAAAGAACTTGAGGTTCATTTAGCAGAAAAGATCCTTTCCATAGATCATGGACTGGAGAAATATGCTGAATCAGAATTGGTTAAACTGAGAAAACAGATCGAGGGTATAAAGGAAAAACTGAGGCGATCCATCAAGCAACGACATGATATTCAAATGAATACGATTGACCAATTGTTCTCGAAATTATTTCCTAACAGTGTAATGCAAGAACGTGTATTGAATATTTTTGGCATGTGTCCGAGCGGGAAAATACATGAGCGTATCCGTCATCTGTATTCTTGCATTAATCCGCTTGATCCGGATTTAGTGGTGTTGATCGACTGAAATAATTCAACTTAACTATCGTTTCTAGTGCTACTTTTGTAGCATGCGCCAATTCTGTTTGTTGCTTTTTTTTAACTGTTTTGCCTTCGTTTTCTGGTCTCAGGAAACGATTATAACCGGCAGGTGCAAAGACAAGAAAGGGCAGTCTGTTGAGAATGTCAGAGTTTCAGTTGTAGGCGATACTTCAAGATTTATTTACACCAATTCGAACGGTGAATTTACGATGAGGGTATCCTCTGGAATCACTGTGAAACTGCTTTATGTGGTGAATGAAATAAAAGAAGAGCATAACTATTTTATTGGAACAGATCACAAACAGAAATTGCCTGATCTTCGGTTCGATTTTGTGGCTATTCGTGAGATAGAAGTGGAGGCGAGAAGGCAGGATCCGTTTGAATTGCCAAAATTACCTAAGTACGATGTGCAGAAGATCCCATTGGGTAGCGTTGAACGGTCCTTGGTTTATACAACTGCCGCGGTTTCTAATAACGAGTTGACTACGAATTACAATGTGCGTGGAGGAAGTTATGATGAAAATCTTGTTTATGTAAACGGTTTTCAGATTTATCGACCATTTCTTACTCGAAGTGGTCAGCAAGAGGGAATGAGTTTCATAAACTCTGCTTTGGTAGAGTCAATTCGTTTCTCTGCGGGTGGTTTTGATGCACAATACGGAGATCGCTTGAGCTCTGTTCTAGATATTCAGTACAAAAGACCGTTGTCAATGAAAGGCTCGGCAATGGCATCTCTGCTGGGAGTCGAGTCGCATATTGAGCACGCACCAACCGTAAGATTTGATTTTTTGGCGGGGGCAAGATACCGTGCCAATGGTTATTTGTTGAACTCCCTTCCTGCAAAGGGGTCATACAATCCTGTTTTTTGGGATGCGCAGATACTAACCAATTATGCAATTACCGAAAAATTGACATGGTCATTGATTGGACATTTTTCCAGTAATGATTACAGGTTTTCGCCGGAAACACAAAAAACGGATTTCGGGACTGCGAATGAGGCTTATTCTTTTATGATTTACTTTGATGGTAAGGAAAATTCTCGATTTCAAACCATGATGGGAGGGACCTCTCTAAAGTGGAAGCCAACAAAACGTTTGGATCTTGATTTTTATTCCACCATTTTTAACACGGATGAGCGGGAATATTATGATATTCAGGGACAATACTTTATCAATGAACTAGAAAAGGATCCGTCAAAGGATAATTACGGAGATTCTATTGATGTCTTGGGGATAGGAACGTTTTTAAATCATGCTCGAAACCGGTTAAATGCTACGATTGTCAATGTTTATCATAATGGCAAGTATCAGTTGAAAAACGGATATAAAGACGCGGATCGGAAGTTGTTTCGAAATCATGCGTTACTTTGGGGTGCAAACGTGCAGCGCGATCAATTTGGAGACACGCTTAGTGAATGGAAGATGATCGATTCTGCTGGATATAGTCAGCCTCAGGGCTCTTCAAATGAGGTGGAGTTGTATGAAACGATAAAGGGGCGCTTGTCTTTGTCTGCTTTTCGCATTTCTGCCTTTACTCAATTGAATGCCTCATGGTCGCATACTAAGCGAAATCAGGTTGTCACTGTACACAGAAAGAAGGGGTTCTTAGTACGCAAAGAGTTAGAGTCTAAAACCGATACGATAAGAGAATCAAACGCCAAGTGGGCCTTGTCTTTAGGTGCTAGAAGTGGATATACTTCGGCCAACGATGAATATTATGTAACACCGCGCGTCACCTTGAGCTACTACCCGCTGATTTATATGCTTAATAATGGCAAAGTTACGCGAAGAGATGTGCGCTATAGACTGGCATCCGGTTTATATTACCAGCCACCTTTCTATCGTGAATTCAGAACCTTCACCGGTCAGTTGAATTTGAACGTGAAGTCACAAAAATCGGTTCATGTTATTGGTGGTACGGATGTGTATTTCAACATGTGGGATCGTGAAGTTCCATTTAAATTTACCGCTGAAGCATACTATAAATACTTTTGGGATGTCAACCCTTACGAAATAGATAATGTGCGCACGCGATATTATGCGGACAATAATGCTGTAGCGTATGCGTACGGACTTGATGTTAATGTTCATGGACAATTTGTTGAAGGGATTGAATCCTATTTTAAAATGGGAGTGATGTCAACAAAAGAGAACATTCTAAACGACTCGTACAAAGTATATTATAACGCATCAGGAGATAGGATTATATTTGGGTACAGTCAGGATCAGACAGTGGTGGATAGTGCGATAATCTATCCGGGTGCTATTCCTCGACCAACTGACCAATTAATCAATTTTGGAGCGTTGGTTCAGGATCGTATGCCGGGGTATGAAAGTTTCAGTGTTCAAATGGGCTTACAATACGGGGCAAGGTTACCTTATGGTCCACCGGATCACCTGCGATATCGGGATACGCTAAGATTAAGATCCTATTTCAGAGTAGATATTGGCATGTCTTATGATTTCCTTTACAAGAAGCGCTCACAGCAGTCCTTTTGGTCACGTAATTTTAGTGACGCTGTAGTTTCATTTGAGGTATTTAATTTATTGGGAATAAACAATGTTTTATCGAAGCAATGGATTCAGGATGTGGAGGGTAAATATTACTCTGTTCCGAATTTTCTTACCCAACGACGATTTAACCTGAAGCTCATTCTGCGTCTTTAAACTCAATAAACGATCACGCTTGCAATACAATTGACGGATTTTATTCAAGTTCAGGCATTTGAGATACGTTTTGCGGCGCTTAGCGTATGCTTTGAAATTACCTGTACCTATTTCTTTCCAATTTATTAATTTTAACATCTAAAATTGCCTTAAATACTGAGATGGAGAACGTATCGCCCTACAAACCGTTAAACAAAGTAAGAATCGTAACCGCCGCGTCGCTTTTTGATGGACACGATGCAGCAATTAACATCATGCGAAGAATTATTCAGTCGACAGGCTGCGAAGTAATTCATCTTGGTCATGACCGCTCGGTTGAAGAAGTAGTGAATTGTGCTATTCAGGAAGATGCGCAGGCTATTGCAATGACTTCGTATCAGGGTGGACATATGGAATACTTTAAGTATATGAATGATCTTCTCAAGGAAAAGGGAGCTCCGCATATCAAGATCTTCGGTGGAGGAGGAGGAACTATCCTTCCTTCCGAAATTGAGGAATTGCATGCCTATGGTATTGCTCGAATTTATCATCCCGACGATGGACGGGCGATGGGTTTGCAAGGAATGATTAATGATCTTATAAAGAAGTGCGATTTTCCGGTTGGAATAAACCTTAATGGAGAGGTTAATCATCTCAAAGATAAGCATGTTCCTTCTATTGCACGCATTATTTCTGCAGCAGAAAACTTCCCTGAAGATGCTGCTGTAATCTTGAAAGAGGTGGATGAAATGGCGAAAACCGTTTCTGTCCCTGTTTTGGGCATTACGGGAACTGGTGGCGCGGGTAAGTCATCACTTGTGGATGAATTAGTTCGAAGATTTTTGATTGATTTTAAAGAGAAACGAATCGCTGTTGTTTCCGTTGATCCGTCAAAACGGAAAACAGGAGGAGCACTTTTGGGTGACAGAATTCGGATGAATTCCATCAAAAATGAACGAGTGTATATGCGTTCTCTGGCAACTCGACAATCGAATTTAGCTCTTTCCAAACATGTTTCAGAAGCATTGAATGTCTTGAAAGCTGCTTCCTATGATTTGATTATCCTGGAGACTTCCGGTATCGGTCAATCGGATACAGAAATCCTTGATCATTCGGATGTGTCCTTGTATGTGATGACCCCGGAATATGGTGCGGCTACGCAATTGGAAAAAATTGATATGCTTGATTTTGCCGATGTGATTGCCTTGAATAAATTCGATAAACGCGGGGCGCTGGATGCATTGAGGGATGTTCGAAAACAATATCAACGAAACCACAATCTGTGGGATGTAGACGTTGATGAAATGCCGGTATATGGCACTATAGCATCTCAATTCAATGATCCGGGGATGAATTCCCTTTACAAGGTAATTATGGATAAGATTGTCGATAAAACCGGCGCACCCTTGAAATCAACATTCGCAATTACCAGAGAAATGTCTGAAAAGATATTTGTCATTCCTCCTGAACGAACGCGTTATTTGTCCGAGATCTCTGAAAATAATCGTTCATACGACAAGTGGGTGAATGATCAGGTTGCAGTTGCAGAAAAGTTGTATGGCTTACATTCCTCAATGGAAACATTGAAAAAATCTAATTATGCAGATAAAGATCGCTTAATTAAAGGTTTAGCGGAAACCTTCGAACAGGAAAAACTGAATTTCGATCCAAAGAACTGGGAAATCTTACAAAAATGGGAAGAGAAGAAAACGTTGTATAAAAATCCGGAGTTTGAATTTAAGGTGCGCGACAAGATTTTAAAACTGGCGACCCATTCCGAATCACTTTCGCATATGCAGATTCCTAAGGTAGCCATGCCTAAATATTCGGGTTGGGGAGATATTTTGCGCTGGTCACTTCAGGAGAACGTACCCGGCGAATTTCCTTACACCTCCGGACTCTTTCCGTTCAAAAGGGAAGGTGAAGACCCTACGCGTATGTTTGCCGGAGAGGGTGGACCGGAAAGAACCAATAAACGCTTCCATTATGTGTCGCTGGGGATGCCTGCGAAGCGACTTTCTACTGCATTCGATTCAGTAACCCTTTATGGTAACGATCCGGACGTAAGACCTGATATTTATGGCAAGATTGGTAATTCAGGTGTTTCCATTTGCTGTCTAGACGATGCAAAAAAATTGTATTCCGGTTTTGATTTAAGTCACCCGTTGTCCTCGGTATCAATGACGATCAATGGTCCGGCGCCTATGTTGTTGGGTTTCTTTATGAATGCGGCTATCGATCAGAATTGTGAAAAATACATCAAAGCAAATGGTCTTGAATCTCAAATAGAAGCGAAAATCGAAGCAATATTTATCGAAAAAGGAATCGCTCGTCCTCGTTATCAAGGGGAATTACCGGAAGGAAATGACGGACTAGGTCTGATGTTGCTCGGTGTTACAGGCGATCAAGTGCTTCCAAAGGATGTTTATGAGCAGATCAAAGCGGATACGTTGAAACAAGTGAGAGGTACGGTTCAGGCCGACATTCTGAAAGAAGATCAAGCCCAAAACACATGTATTTTTTCTACGGAATTCGCCCTCAGGCTCATGGGAGACGTACAGCAATATTTCATTGATAAAGGGGTTCGCAATTTTTATTCGGTTTCCATCTCAGGGTATCATATTGCAGAGGCAGGAGCAAACCCGATAACTCAACTGGCATTTACACTTGCAAATGGCTTTACATACGTGGAGTATTATCTGAGTCGGGGCATGGATATCAACGACTTCGGTCCAAATTTATCGTTCTTCTT
Source organism: Crocinitomicaceae bacterium (assembly GCA_044355195.1). GTDB lineage: Bacteria > Bacteroidota > Bacteroidia > Flavobacteriales_D > Crocinitomicaceae > M0103. The sequence goes on from JBIKYP010000111.1 coordinate 5,989, forward strand.
CTCCAATGGTATCGATCCGGAATACGCGGTAATTGGTCGGGTAGCAAGAAGGGTCTGGGCGAAGGCCCTATCCAGAAAATATGAGGCGAATTCCAGAGCACAAATGTTGAAATACCATATTCAGACTTCAGGTCGCTCACTGCATGCTCAGGAAATTGATTTTAATGATATTCGTACCACTTTGCAGGCGCTTTACGCTATCTATGATAATTGTAATTCGCTGCATACGAACGCCTACGATGAAGCCATTACTACTCCAACAGAGGAATCCGTTCGACGAGCTATGGCCATCCAGTTGATTATCAACCGCGAGTTGGGTCTGGCGAAAAATGAAAATCCTTTGCAAGGTTCGTTTATCATTGAAGAACTGACTGACTTGGTTGAGGAAGCTGTTTTGTCCGAATTTGATCGTATTACGGAAAGAGGAGGAGTGCTTGGTGCAATGGAAACAATGTACCAGCGCTCTAAGATTCAGGAGGAATCATTATATTATGAGACATTGAAGCATACAGGGGAATTTCCA
>JBIKYP010000037.1:0-22836 GCA_044355195.1 Crocinitomicaceae bacterium
TCATAGGCGTAAATACATTTTTAAGTTCCAAAGGATCGCCTACGATCCTGCCTAAAGAGGTCATTCGAGCTACGGAAGAAGAAAAACAATACCAGATTCGAATGCTGGAGAATCTTCATAAAGCTAATGTCGATAAAACTGAAAATGGAATACGAAAAGTGCAGGAGGCAGCCATTCAAAATCGGAACATGTTTGAAGAGCTCATGGAAACATGCAAATACGCCTCTTTGGGCCAGATTACGAAGGCCTTGTTTGAGGTGGGGGGGCAATACCGAAGGAACATGTAAAACACGTCATGCAGTATTTTAATCGCATCACATTACTTTTTAAGGTAAGACCCTCTTACCTTTATTTTTTCTTGTTTTGTGCCTGTTTTTTTTGTCTTATGGTATTTGTAGAGCTTAAAAACGGGAAGTTTTGGACCAACGATTTGCTCGTTTATTTTGGCGCAACCAAGGATTTTTTTCTCGGTAAGAGTCCATACCTCCATCCATACGGATTAGATAGCGGTTTTTTTAAATATACTCCGCCCACACTTTATTTTTTCTCCCTTTTTAGCTGGTTCACTTTTCCTACAATCCAGTTTATTCATTTGATATCCAGTTTTTTTTCGTTTATCGGAATTACCCTTTTGTTACATCACTATACCTTTAAAAATATATCCTTTGAATCGTCATCAACTTCGCGATCCTGGATCTTATGGCTTTCTTTTCTCTTTGTAGCAATACATCTCGTGAGAGAGATTCATTTGGGAAATATAAATTTCCAATTGCTTTTACTATTTAGTCTTGGCATGGTGTTTTTTGATTTGGGAAAGTATAGATCTGCAGCGCTGTGCTGGACCATGTTGGTTTTCTTTAAACCCTTTTTTCTTGTTATCGCTGTACCACTGGTTCTAAAAAAACTTAAATTTCTTTTGATTTGCGCGTTGATTGCGGCATTTGTTTTTGTTTTCCCTTTGTTTTCTCAAAATATAGATGCCTATCTCGATCTATGGAAGCAATGGAACCTGGCCGTGATTCATCATAGCTATTACCAGGTAAATCATGATGCTGTGAGTTCTTTGGTTGCTCATTACACCGGTTATTTCGATAATTGGATTCCAACATGGATCTTGTTAGCGGCGGTTATGGTCTTTGCTCTTTTGGACCAACTTCAATTTAATCGATTGACTGTTCTTGAGTGGATTGTTGTTTTCCTGGCATTAACTCCGACCTTTTTCAAAACGGATACGCAACATTTTATGTGTACGCTACCTATGTTCTATTTTCTTGTAAGAGAACTGATTAGGGTTAAAAATAAGGTGTTATGGTTTACTTTTGGTGTTCTTATGGCAGGGTTCTCATTTAATTCAAACGATCTTTTGGGCAAAGAACTTGGACACTGGGTGACGGAAAGTGGATTTTTGGGGCTAAGTAACCTGGGCTTTGTTATTCTTTTTGTAAGTTTCCGCTATGTTTATCATTTACAGTTGAAGAATGTCGAAAAATAAGTATATGGCTTATTGTAGTGTCGCTATAGCGTTGCTAGTAGCGTTTCAAGTGGAGGCTAAGCATATCTGTCCAATTCTTCCCACGCCAAGCTCTTATGTGCAGTTGGAAGGAAAGCTTTCAATCAGCGGTAAAATTTCAATTAATGAAGATGAGATACCGGATCCAATTCGGGAATTCTTGTTGAGAAAATGTGTTAATGACCTAAAGTTGATTACAGTATTTACGCCTGTTTCTGAGCAGTTTGTGTTCAAAAGGCTGTATAATGTTCCAAAAGATTCTTACAGCATTCGGATTGATAATGGAATAACGATTAATTACAGTTCCGAGGAAAGTTGCTTCTATGCACTCACGAGCTTATTTCAATTAATGGAAAGGCGGGGAGATGAGTGGCTTTTTCAAAAGTGTTTCGTTGGTGATGCACCTAAGTTCGATTGGCGGGGTTTACATTTAGATGTTTGCAAGAATTTCTTTGGCGTGGATGAGGTCAAACGTTACATCGACCTTATGTCCCAATACAAATTAAATATATTTCACTTTAAATTGTCAGATGAGGACGAATGGCGACTAGAGATTAAAAAATATCCGGAACTTACACTTGGATCAGTTTCTAATGACGAAATCAAGCCTGATGGTAAGTTTTATACCCGTGAAGAAATCAAAGAAATTGTTTCATACGCTGCAGAAAGATACATTACGGTGGTGCCAGAAATAGATTTAAATGTTCATAAAGATACCCTTTTGGCAGTTTCGAAGGATTTGTTATGTCTTGGGACGTTGGATTTTGAGAAAGGTATACTTGAAGAGGTTGCTGAGCTTTTTCCATCTCCCTATGTCTATCTGGGTAATAACAATGCGAATAATGACGGGTTGAATTTAACCGAATGCCAAGCTGTCATGAAAGAAAATGGATTGATTACTCAAGAGGAACTGCAAAGTTGGTTCTTAAGTAAATTGGATACTTACCTTGTGACGAAGAGTAAAAAGCTAATTCTTGGGAATGACAGCTACGATGACAAACTTTCAAAAAATGTAATGTTTTTGTCGAGAGGAGGATTTGAGGAAGGACTTAAATCAGCTAAGGAGGGTCATTATACAATAATGGCTCCTAATAGTCATTGTTCTTTCGACTACGATCAGAGTAAAGATCCAAATGAATCTTCTGCTCATCAGGGATTTACGCCGGTGGAGAAAGTGTATGCATTCCATCCTATTCCTGAGGGTATTTCTCCGGACATTGCGGCATATGTTGTTGGAGGACAAGCAAATCTTTGTACCGCACTTATTCCGGATATGAAAACGTTGGAATATATGAGCTTGCCCCGTGCAATTGCATTGGCGCAAGCATTATGGTGTGAAAATAAACCTGATTTTGAAATGTTTAGGGATGTTTTAATCAATTATCATTTTAAAAGATTGGATGAGCAACGTGTAAACTATTCTAAAGCTATATACTATCCTGATATTGAATTGTTTGACAAGAGAGGTAAAGTAGGAATTGTCATTAAGAGTTCAATTAAAAATAATCCTTTGGATGTCACTGTGAATTGTCCTGATATCTTGCTTGATAAGAAAAACATATTACCCACGGATACATTGTTTATCGAAAGAACGAAAGGCAGATTGGAAAAACCGTATTCCGTGGCGGTGAAACCACAAATTGTGGACAAAATATTTACTTATGCAATGACAGCGCACCCTGCCTTAGCAATGCCTATAAAATTAATTACCCCATCTGTTGAAAGGAACCTCGTCGATGCAAGTTTTAAATTGACGAATGGTATTAGAGGAAATAGGCCATGGAGAGAGAATGAATGGATCGGATTTGAGAGTCAAGTGATTGAAATGCAAATAGACTTTGAACAAAAAACGAATGTTTATGGGATTCAAATGGGTTTTTTGAGTGATTCTGTTTCACCAAAACGTTTTCCTAAGGAAGTAACTGTATTTTATTCAACAAAACGTGGTAAATGGAAAAGTGCTGGTTCGTTTTCCTTCAATTCGCTTAACGATGCAATGTTTTTTGCCAATTTTGTTGTGGGTACAAGGAGCTTAAAACTTGTAATCAATATAGTTGAGTCTACTCAGGGAAAGAAGGAGTCAGGCATGATAACGCGAAATTACATAGATGAACTAATACTATATTTTGAACCATGAAAATCGAATTGTGTGCTGCATCGATAGAAGCGATTAAGTTGGCGGGGGAGTTAGGTTTTGACAGGATTGAGTTGTGTCAGAATCTTGAGCAAGGAGGAACAACTCCATCGTATGGGATGATTGAATATGCCATTGCCTGTGGTATCGAAACACACGTGTTAATCCGTCCGCGCCCGGGAATTTTTTTTTATGAAGAAAGTGAAATGGAAGTGATTTTACGGGATATTCAGAATTGCCGGGAAATGGGTGCAAAAGGTGTCGTTGTTGGGGCCTTAAATAGTGCCGGGGAAATTGATCGGTTTTTTCTGAATAGGGTGATGAAGAAATCGAACGGTATAGATGTTACCTTTCATCGTGCTTTTGATGATTCTCACGATTGGAGGCGTTCTCTTGAAACGCTAATTGAACACAATGTAACTCGTCTTCTTTCATCTGGAATGGCTAGTAATGCAGAATTGGGCATACCTATTTTACGCCAAATGTGTTCCTTTGCCGAGAACCGCTTGGAAATTATGGCAGGTGGTGGCGTTAATGCTTCAAATATTGCAAAGATTGTTAAGGAGGTAGGGTGTGACGCGATTCATTTTTCTGGTACAAAAAAAGTTCAGATGGATGAAGAGTCCTTGTTTTCAGAACCAATACTAAAGGTAGATCCTAAAAAAGTGGGTCGAATTTTGGAATCATCCGGTTTAAGGTAGCTTTTATCGCATGAGAATTTTATTGTTTTTTTGTTTTCTGCTACAAGTTATCACTTCTAAGGCGCAATGTGATTCTATTACTACATTGAATGAGGCCATCATTTCATGGGTTTCTATGCAGGTTAACAAGAAAGTGGGAACGGGGGAATGTTGGGAACTTGTCCGACAAGCACTCGATCATTCCGGTGCTAAATGGGATGGAAGGTATAGATTTGGCAGACCTTTGGAAATGAATGATTGCGTTATGCCCGGGGATATTATTCAGTTCGAAAAGGTGAAAACCAAAAGAATGTTGAATAACTCTGAAATTCGCGAATACCTTCCCCATCATACAGCCATTGTATATCAGGTTATTTCTGCGGATGAGATTAAATTAATTCACCAGAATACCGGTTATAGCGGGAAAAAAGTTACTATTTCTGATTTTTATTTTTCAAGCATTAAAAGTGGAAGATATACAGTGTATCGACCTGAAAAATAAAGATTTAAATTCGATCCAGAACGTATTCTAAGAGATCATTCATTTCCTTGGAATATCCCTTGGTAAACTCTGTATTCGGTCTGTTTGCAACTCCAAGACAGATCGTTGCACACCGATGTCCCATGGCTCTACCCAAGGAGAAGAGGGCTGAGCTTTCCATTTCAAAATTTATGATGCGATGTTCTTCGTATTCAAATGATGTCAGTTTTTCATTTAATCTCAAGATGGAATTTGGGATGCGTAGTTGTCTGCCTTGCGGACCATAAAATCCACTGCTCGTAACTGTTATGCCAACATAGGTTTTGCCTGACAAGAGCGATTCTGTTAAAGCTGAATTTGCCTCAACAAGATAGGGATGTATAGTTTCAGGGAATCTTACGGCTTCCTTGATGGCATTGCAAAGCGCTTGTTCGTCTCTGTTGAATGAGATCTGATAGAAATGAGCAATGTTATCCAAGCCAAAGGCATGTGATGATAAAAGAAAGGAATGCAAGGGGATTTCCGGTTGTAATATACCACAAGTACCGATTTTGATAATCGAAAGTGACTGTTTGATACTCTTTTCAGTCCGATTATGGATATCAATATTGAACAATGCATCCAGTTCGTTCAATGTAATATCTATGTTGTCAGTTCCGATTCCTGTGGAGACGGCTGAAATACGTTTCCCCTTGTATGTTCCGGTGTGACAAATAAATTCTCTATGTTGAGAAGTGTGGTCGACAGCATCAAAGAAAGCTGAGATTGACGCAATGCGACTCGGTTCTCCAACAAGAATGATTTTATCCGAAATGTTTTCAGGGTGTAGCCCTAGGTGATAAACCCTTGATTGATCATCAAGTACCAGTTCAGATGGTGGATATTGCATAGATTAAAAATAAACAAAGGGTACGGACGGACTACTCCGGTTGAATCGGTTAATTCATTCGTTTCATTTTACATTCTCAAATACCTTTTTGAGTATATCCGATACGCGGGCAGCAGGGTCCTGACGAATCTTGTTCTCTTCAATCTCCAGCATGTAAAACAATCCGCTTATTGCCCTTTCCGTAACGTATTTTGTTAAGTCCGGATTAATTTGCTCGCCACCGGTGAATTTGGTTGCTGAATTATATCTTGTGATGATAGGATTCCAGTATTCGGTAAGTTTTACTTTTGAAATAGCAGTTTCAACTTTCGGTGAAAATGCAGTCACCAATTGAGAAGTGGTATGGTCTTTAAGGTATTTAGTTGCGGCACCATTTCCTCCATTTAGAATATTGAAACCATCAGAGATACTCATGTTAACAATAGCATCTGTAAATATGGTCAGTGCTTCTTTGGTGGCCTCCTCTGCAGCACGATTTAAAGTCGTCTCAAACTTTTCTACCTGTGAAGACATACCTAGTTGCATTGCCTTCTCCTTCACTTTGATTGCATCTTCGGGAAAAGGAAGTTTTATCTGACCATTTTTCAAAAATCCATCCGTCATGGATGTCAGATTAACTGAGTTCTTGATTCCTACATTTAATGCTTCTTTTAAGCCTGATATAACTTCAGAATTCGTGAGAGTTGGCTTAACGGATACAGGTGGGTTACTTACAATTCGGTTAGCTTCCTCTACGATGTCGCAAGAGGAAAATAGAAAAACTACAACTAGAATCTGTAGAAGTATAAGTGATTTTTTCATCGAGAACATTTTCTCAAAACTAAACATTTTGCTTTGAAAAGTACTTGCTCGTTAATTTATTGGCATTGAGATTTTAAAGTAGAGTATGAAAAACCACTTAAAGTTTATTTGTGTTTGTTCTTAATCTTGATACTGTCGATGGCTAGGCCTTGTTCCTTGATCCGGTACCTTGATCATTCCAATATTTCTGATGAATTTAATGAGCACTTTGAAAAATCGTTACATTTGCCACGATATCTAAAAAAGTTAATATGTCTACGAAGTACCAAGCAGAAATTGACGCATTTATGAATCGCGTTAAAGCAAAAAATGGTCATGAGCCTGAGTTTTTACAGGCTGTTCATGAAGTTGCTGAAGCTGTAATTCCTTTTATGGAGGAAAATCCTAAATACAAGCATCACAACATCCTCGATAGAATTGTGGAGCCTGAGAGAACGATTATTTTTAGGGTTCCTTGGTTAGATGATAAAGGAAATGTACAAGTTAATCGGGGATTTCGTGTCGAGTTTAACTCTGCAATTGGTCCCTACAAAGGTGGGTTGCGTTTTCACCCTTCCGTCAATTTATCTATTTTGAAGTTTCTTGGTTTTGAACAAATTTTTAAGAATTCCCTGACTACGCTTCCGATGGGTGGTGGTAAAGGTGGATCTGACTTTGACCCGAAAGGAAAATCAGATAATGAAGTAATGAAATTCTGTCAATCATTTATGACAGAGCTTTCTCGCCATATTGGTGCGGATACGGACGTTCCTGCCGGTGATATAGGTGTGGGTGGCCGTGAGATTGGTTACATGTTTGGGCAATATAAGCGGATTCGTAATGAATTTACAGGGGTATTAACGGGTAAAGCGCGTAATTGGGGCGGATCATTGATCCGTCCGGAAGCTACTGGATACGGAACGGTATATTTTGCAAAAGAAATGCTTGCTACAGATGGAGATTCCTTCAAAGGGAAGCTCGTTGTTGTGTCAGGTTCCGGAAATGTTGCTCAGTTTGCATGCGAAAAGGCAACGCAATTGGGAGGAAAGGTTGTTACACTTTCTGATTCTGAAGGATATATATTTGATGAGGCAGGAATCGATGCTGCAAAATTAGCTTGGGTGATGGACCTAAAGAATATCCGTCGCGGACGTATTTCTGAGTATGTAAAGCAATATCCTTCTTCAAAGTTTGTAGCTGGAAAGCGTCCTTGGGAAGTTAAGGCAGATATTGCTCTTCCATGTGCAACGCAGAACGAATTGAACGGTGAAGAAGCAAAAGTGTTGATCTCAAATGGCGTGAAATGCGTTGCTGAAGGTGCGAATATGCCCTCTACTCCTGAAGCAATCACTGCATTTCAGGCTGCGAAAGTGCTCTTCTCTCCGGGTAAGGCTTCGAACGCAGGAGGGGTTGCGACTTCAGGACTCGAAATGTCTCAAAATTCACTTCGTCTATCATGGTCTTCTGAAGAAGTAGATCAGCGTTTGCATGGCATAATGGTTTCAATCCACGATGCATGTGTGAAATATGGCAGGTTGGATGATGGAACAGTTGATTATGTGAAAGGTGCAAATATTGCTGGTTTTGTTAAGGTGGCTGATTCGATGATTGATCAGGGATTAGTTTAGTTTTATCAATTCGTTTTAAAAAGGTCGGATAATCCGACCTTTTTTTTTGCCTTTTGTTTGTTTAACCCTATTATTTTACAATAGCTTTACAATTAAAAAACTAGAAAATACTCAATGAGCTTACTCGAAAAAAGATATATTGAATTTGACAGGCAAGATTTTGAAAATGAAGAGCTTTTAATAATTTACAAGACGCTGCTAAAACCGAGAATGATTGAAGAGAAAATGCTCATTCTTTTACGTCAGGGTAAAATTTCTAAATGGTTTTCCGGTTGGGGACAAGAGGGTATTTCTGTTGGATGTGCCTTTGCGATGAGTGATGAGGAATATATACTGCCCATGCATCGAAATCTGGGTGTGTTTACTACTCGAAATATACCGTTGTTTCGGCTGTTTTCTCAATTTCAAGGAAAAATTTCAGGTTTTACTAAAGGTCGCGATCGCTCTTTTCATTTTGGTTCAAAGGAGTATAAGTTAGTAGGTATGATATCCCACCTAGGCCCACAATTGGGTATAGCAGATGGTATTGCGTTGGCCAATAAGCTCAGGGGTCTCAACCAATCAACGCTTGTTTTTACAGGTGACGGTGGTGCTTCGGAGGGGGATTTTCATGAGGCACTAAATGTGGCAGCTGTATGGGATCTTCCTGTGATCTTTGCTGTTGAAAACAATTGTTGGGGACTTTCTACACCCTCAGTTGAGCAATTTCGATGTAAACAGTTTATAGATAAGGGGATAGGCTATGGAATGAAGGCTGTCCAGGTAAATGGAAATAATGTTTTGGATGTGATTCGTACTGTACGACAGATTAATGATGAAATCAGAAAGGACCCAAAACCGTTTTTACTGGAATTGATGACTTTTCGAATGCGAGGTCATGAAGAAGCATCGGGGACAAAATATTATCCTAAGGGTTTACAAGATGAGTGGGCTAAACAGGATCCGGTATCTAACTATCAGTATTTTTTAAAAGAAGAGGGGATTTTAACCGAAAAGATTGAACAGACGTTTCGTGAAGAAATCAAAGTGGAGATTCAGTTGGCTTATGAAAGGGCTGAGTCCGAGTCCACCATTACACCTTCTTATGAAATAGAGTTGAACGATGTGTATGCTCCATATCAACAAAAGGTAATACACCCCAAGGGGAATAAATCAGAAAAGAGATTTATCGATGCCATTCAAGATGGATTGCGCCAATCGATGGAAAACTATCCCGAACTGGTAATCATGGGACAGGATATTGCTGAATACGGAGGAGCTTTTAAAGTAACAGAAGGTTTTGTGAATCAGTTTGGAAAGGATCGTGTTCGCAATACGCCGATTTGTGAATCAGCTATTGTAGGCGCCGGACTTGGATTGTCAATAGCCGGTATGAAAGCGGTGGTGGAAATGCAATTTGCTGATTTCGTCACGTGCGGATTCAATCAGATAGTGAATAATCTGGCGAAATTGCATTGGCGCTGGGGCCAACATGCCGATGTAGTAGTTCGGATGCCTACAGGAGCCGGGACAGGAGCCGGCCCATTTCATTCCCAAAGTAATGAGGCTTGGTTTTTTCATACGCCCGGTTTGAAAATTGTATATCCCTCTACACCGTATGATGCAAAAGGACTCATGAATGCGGCCATTGAAGACCCGAACCCGGTAATGGTGTTCGAGCATAAGTATCTGTACCGAAGTTTGAAAGAAGAAATTCCGGATGAATATTACACAGTAGAGATTGGCAAAGCCAGAATAGTAAGCGAAGGATCAGATCTTGCCATTGTCACTTATGGGCTCGGTGTTCATTGGGCTGTTGATGCCATAAAGGATCAACCTGATATTTCGGCTGAAATCATTGACCTACGTACATTAATTCCGCTGGATAAAGAGGCTATCTATGGAGCAGTCAGAAAAACGGGTCGTGTAATTGTGCTTCATGAAGACTGTTTGACAGGAGGAATTGGCGGAGAGCTGGTAGCGTTGATAAATGAAAATTGCTTTGAATATCTGGATGCCCCTGTAAAACGAGTCGCATCTATTGATACACCGGTTCCTTTCGCCCCTTCCCTGGAAGATCAATTCCTACCTGTGGATCGACTTAAAGAAGCTATAAACGAATTATTGCGTTATTAAGAGTGTTGAATTAATGGATTATGATAGCTTCTATGCTACTAATCTTTAACCAGCGTGTATCCTGGAAATTTCTTCATGTCAAAAACAAACTTTGTGTCCTCAACCGCGGCATTCGATGTGAATTTTGTTAGAGCATAGGTCATGATTGTTCCGTCTTTAGCTTTCATAATGGCCTTTTTTAAATCGTTCGTTCCTTTGGATACATAAAGTATAATGGTGTGATATTGCACCTTTCCTGCATTTTTTGGAAAAAGGTCAATAACATGAACAGCCTCATTGTTTAATTGATCTTCCTTTTCATATTTATTTTTAAAACCCGACTCCCATACAGTCATTAGCTTTTTCGGATTCATGGACTCTCCATCATTCTCATTTGCGTCTGTTTCATAAACCGATTTATCATCCCTTACTATTGTCCAGGTTTTGATTCCATTTGAAATAATCGTGTTTTCACCAAAAGAAGCGTAATATTTTTCGCCTTTAACCCAGCCTTTTCCGGTTTCACTTTGATTCGTTCCTGATGCATTGTTTTTTATGTTTGAGCTAAATTCGACGTAAAACGATTTTTGTCCCTTGATTTTGGCGGATAACTTGTCTAAAATTGCTTGTGCTTTGGCATCCTGTCCATATGCTGAGGCACTGAGGATAAGGAATAATGTTAAAAGAATTCTCATTTTAGTTTTTTCGGCACAAATATCAGAAATTGTGCCAATAAAAAGGGAACTTATTTCAAATGATTCATTGAGTCGATCAACGTTTCAATGCAAATATCATGTTTACCAAAGTAACTGACTGTTCTAAAACCATGCATTGAATAAAAGTCAAGGGCATCTTTTTGTTGCTCTCCATCAAAATATTCATCTTCCGTTCCCAGAACAAAAAGGTTGTTTTTCAAATGCGGATCAACAAGATTTTCGGGCGAAAGATCGGGAGGGAATACACTGGTCCACATGATCAAATGATCTGCGTTCATCCGTTCATCATAAAACCATCTGGCTGCTGTAGCTCCTCCTTGGGAGAATCCTAGAACTATGATTTTGTCGTATGATTGAGCTCCGATTATTTTTGAATGCAGATCACATAACCAGTTGCAATTATCCTTAATATCGTCTAAACGCTCCTCTTTTGTCATCCAGCAGGCACCAACTCTACCACTACTTCCATTAAGGTAGAACCGATGCATGCCTTCAGGTGCCACGATGAAGTAATCTTCCAGCGAATTGAATTTACGGATGAAAAAGGGTGCAAGCTGACCGTATCCATGCAAAACATAAAGTAGATTGTTAGCCATCGGATTACCAGAAACTGAATATCTATATGTTCGCTGCGACTGAATTTTTTCGATCATTAAGACTAATTTGTTTCAAAATTATAACTTTGAGTGTGCGCAATCGAATTGCTCTGGTTTTTTTATTGTTCGTTACTTGGCAACTTTTGGGAGTTACCACTTGGTTCGAGCTTTCAAGAAACTCGATTAGAAAGGAGATCAAGAAGCGCATAGAGGCGAAGATTCCGGAAAGGGGGCTTATTCACTTTTCATTTTCACCAGATCAACTGGAAAATCTTGCTTGGCTTAAAAAAAATGAATTTCGCTTCAATGGTCATTTGTATGATGTTGTGCATCGATCGATACAAGAAAATGGCAATATTCTGTTGAAATGCATCGATGATATCAAGGAGAAAGTATTATTTGCCTCACTTGGAGAAACTACGGCAAATCGCCTGGGGACAGACGAACATCCAACACTACTTTTTTTCTGTATTAAGCAATTGTTATCGCCATTCGAGCCAAACGCAAATGTCGAACTCATCATTCCTTTTATGGAGGAAAATGTGAGTCTCTATCAGATTAGCTACTTAAGATCCTACAAGAACGTCTTTTTAGAGGAAGAAAGTCCTCCACCATGCGCTTTTAGTTGAATTTCCAGTCCGCCTTAAAAGGCTTTATTACTAACTAAAAGTAAAATTAAATGAAAGCAATTTGTTCAATGGTGATTTGCATGGTCTTTTCTCATGCACTAAAAGGACAATCAATCGTCATTTTCGATCAAAACTCACTTCAGCCTATTGAAGGAGTTTCTATTTATAAACAGAATAACAACTCAATTATCACCACTTCTAATCTAAAGGGGGAAGTCACTTTAAGCGGCATTTCGAAAAACGAACTACTTGTTTTTAGACATCCTAATTATGCGGAAATGCTTGTCTCGCTTGACGAAGCTCAAAAAAATAATGGCTCCGTTTTCCTTAAGGAGAATATCAATTCTATTGAGGAGGTGGTCGTTTCAGCCAGCAAGTTCGAAGAAAAAAGAAAAGATGTGGCTCAAAAGATCTTGGTGGTTCGTTCCTCTGAACTTCAGGAAATGAATCAAACATCAACTGCAGATGTAATGGCTTCTACAGGAAATGTAATGGTCCAGAAAAGTCAACTTGGTGGGGGAAGTCCGATCATTCGTGGATTTGAAACGAATAAAGTTTTGATAGTCATTGATGGGGTACGTATGAATAATGCGATCTATCGTGGTGGTCACCTTCAGAATATTCTTACGCTAGATAATTCCATCATGGATCGTGTAGAAGTAGTTTTTGGACCCGGATCTGTAGTTTATGGTTCAGATGCATTGGGTGGTGTCATGTCTTTTACAACAAAGAATCCGACCTTATCACAAGATGATAAACTAAAGGTTAAAGTAGGGCAATATATGCGTTACATGTCAGCTGTTTCGGGCTATGCGGCCCATGCTGATGTGTCCTTAGGTAAAAAACGATTTGGATTATTAACTTCCATCACAGCTTCCGATTTCGGAGATTTACGACAAGGTGCCAATCGCGAGATCAGTGTGGGTGATTTTGGTTCTAGACCTTGGTATGTAGAACGCATTAACGGAGTAGATCAAATTATTCAGAACAAGGACACGAATGTACAGGTAGGTTCCGCATACGCGCAATACGATCTTTTACAAAAACTCCTGTTCAAGCAAAATGAGAATGTAAGGCATGTGGTGAATTTTCAGTATTCCACTTCTTCGGATGTGCCTCGCTATGATCGTTTGGTTCAAATGTCAGGCAGTTTGCCAAAATACGCGGAATGGAATTATGGCCCACAAAAGCGTCTTTTCGGTTCTTACAACATGCAATTGTCAAACAGAAATATTCTGTACGACAATGCACGATTGATCCTGGCATATCAACAGATCGAAGAGAGTAGAATAGATCGTCGATTTAATAAAACAGGAAGAAATAACCGTATTGAAAACCTGGATATTTATTCTCTGAATTTGGATCTGGAGAAGAAGTTGGGTAAGAACGAGATAAGATATGGACTTGAGGGATGGTACAATAAGGTGGTGTCTACAGCTTTTACAAGGGATATTGTAACTGGTTTAGAAACACCATTGGATACCCGATATGCTTCTGGAGGAGCGAATATGCAATCAATAGCTGCGTATCTTATACACACACTCGAGATATCCGATAAATTGGTATTAAATGATGGTTTACGTTATTCTATTGTGGGACTGAATGCAAAGTTTGTGGATACGTTGACTGGAAATATAGGTTTAGTTTATATGCCAACCTCTGATTTTAGAATGACGGCTTTGGTATCATCAGGGTTTCGTTCACCAAATGTGGATGATTTAAGTAAAGTGTTTGAATCAACCCCGGGAACGATCAATGTTCCTAATCCTGAATTGAAGCCGGAGTATACTTATAATGGTGAACTTGGGATCTCCAACAAGTTTAATGGTTGGTTAACTGCGCAGTCTACAGGTTATTACACCCTTTATCGCAATACCTTGACAACTCAGAATTTTACTTACAATGGTCAGGATTCGATCATGTACGGAGGAGTTATGAGTCAGGTCGTAGCGACTACCAATGCCAATATAGCATATCTCTATGGATTGGAATTGGCATTGAACGGTCAGATCAATTCTTATGCGTCCATTTATGGAACCATGAACTATACTTACGCACGCATCGTAACAGGTGGTTTAGCAATTCCTTTGGATCACATACCACCGTTATTCGGAAAATTTGGTATCCAGATCTCGGACAGGAAGTTTAGGTCGGATTTATTTGTGAACTACAGTGCATGGAAGCGTATAGCTGACTATAATCCATTTGGAGAAGATAATCAGGCGTATGCCTTACCTGAAGGCATGCCTTCCTGGTATACGATCAATGCAAGAATGACTTATCAGTTTAATAAATTGATCAGCCTTCAGCTTGCTTGCGAAAACATCCTCGATAGAAATTACAGGGTGTTTGCCTCCAATATTTCAGCTCCTGGACGAAATTTCATTGCAACATTACGCTGGAATTTCTAAATTACAGAATGGAATAAGAAAAGTAGATCGGGGTAGCTTTGGCTGCCCCGATCATTTTTTAGTCATGTACTTTCCTTCTTTCGGAAAGTAGAAAAAACGGTAGATTTCTTCTGAAGTAGGTATCAATTCAGGTTCAAATGTGTACATGTCTTTGACCTTGCCCGGGTCTTTCATTTTAGCTTTCATGACTACAATATCTTTTTGTGAACTAAGTGTCCCACGATCATAAACAAAATGATAGGCTTCTTTTTCCTGTTTATTCAGACCATCAAAGACCTTCCATTGAAAAACATGACGTGGTGTATGCTCAATCACGGTGTAAAAATTCCGAAACGAGGCATTCAAAACTCGGTAATCCACAAGAATGTCCTTGTAGTTTTCAGAAGCAATAGATTCAAATTGAACTTTAAGCATAGCGTTTGGACTAGATGGAATATTTATTTCCGGTGATATTTTATCCAAACGACCGTCGTAGTAGAACATGTAATTGTAATTTCCCATGAAACCTAGTTCTGCATTTTTTGAAGGGTTTTTTGATTGAGCAGCTTCGTTAAAAGCATATTCTAAACGATTTACGGTGATTATAGCATCTATTATTTGATCGCCATCGAGATTTTCACGATAGATCTCAATCGTATATTTTTCTGTGCCGTTTATACCAAGTCTCGATTCTACATGACGTCTTGCTCTGGTTTCAAGATCTTCTGAAACAGGTTTTTTATCAGGTTTTACTGTTTGTGTTTCTTTTTCAGTTGCTTCGGAACATGCAGTCACAAAAAGAAGACTTAATAATAGATAAATAATTCTCATGGGACAAAAATACGTCTAAACTAAAAAGGTGGATTGGCTATCTTTGATCAATGAACATGAAATTGGAAGAAAGTTGGATGAAAGCCCTTCAAAATGAATTTGAACAACCCTATTTTTTAACGCTATTAGCTTTTGTCAGACAGGAATATTCATCGCAACCTAACGCAGTTTTTCCCGAAGGAAAGTTTATTTTTAGAGCATTCGATCTATGTCCACTGGATCAAGTCAAGGTAGTTATTCTTGGACAAGATCCTTATCCAACCAAAGGGCATGCTCATGGTTTGTGTTTTTCAGTTGAAGAACATTTTAAACCTTTGCCGAAAAGTCTGCAAAATATCTACAAAGAGTTGTACAATGATCTTGGGAAGCCTATTTCTTCGAATGGAAGCCTTATGTCGTGGGCAGAACAGGGGGTATTGCTACTGAATTCAGTACTTACGGTTGCTGAAGGTAAACCGGAGAGCCATGTCGGAAAGGGTTGGGAGGTATTTACAGATGCGGTATTGAAAGTTCTTTCGGAACATAAAAATGAGATTGTATATCTGCTTTGGGGTGCAAAGGCTCAACAGAAGGCCTGTTTTTTGGATCAATCAGAAAATCTTGTTCTTAAAACTGTTCATCCGTCACCTCTTTCAGCGCACAGAGGATTCATTGGTTGCGGTCATTTCAGTAAAACAAATGCGTATTTGAAGCAGAAGGGAAAAGCACCTATCAATTGGTAATAAGCCGTATCAACTTCCAAGTATTGTTTATCTTTGGGCGATGAATTTAACGAATGATCTGATTCTGCGGGCTGCGCGGGGAGAGCATATTGAAAGATATCCGGTCTGGTTAATGCGGCAGGCCGGACGTATATTGCCTGAATATCGTACTATTAGGTCTCAACTTTCCGGGTTTAAGGAATTAGTTGAAACACCTGAACGCGCCGCAGAGGTGACCATACAGCCTGTCGACTTACTTGATGTCGATGCAGCGATCATATTTTCGGATATCCTCGTTGTTCCAGAAGCTATGGGACTGGAGTACCAAATGATTGAGCAAAAAGGTCCTTGGTTCGAAAAAACCATCAGGACAGAGGAACAGCTTGTATTTGCCGATTCCACTATCGATGTAGAAGATCGCTTAGGTTATGTACTGGAGGCTATTCGTATTACAAATAAGGAACTGAATGGCAGAGTGCCTCTAATCGGCTTTGCCGGTGCTCCATGGACTATCTTTTGTTATATGGTGGAAGGGAGAGGTTCAAAAACCTTTTCGGAGTCACGTAAGCTATTGTATACAAACTCCATTTTGGCACATGAATTGTTAACGAGAATAACTGAGGTAACGATCAGGTATTTGAAAGCTCAGATTTTAGCAGGTGCCCATATGCTTCAAATTTTTGATTCTTGGGCTGGTATTCTGGGAACTGAACAATATGCCGAATTTGGATTGAAGTACATTGCGAAGATTGCAGACGCAATAAGTGAAGTGCCTTTAACCGTTTTTCCAAAAGGTGCGATTACTTCTCTTGAAGCTATTGCTAAGACCAACTGTACAACCATCGGGCTCGATTGGAATATGGATATACCAACAGTTAGAATGCAGGTAGGTGAGTCGCGAACCCTTCAAGGAAATTTGGATCCTTGTGTGCTCTATGCTCCGGAAAAAGAGGTTGTTCGGTACACAGTTAAGTTGCTTGATTCGTTTACGAGTAAAAGACATATTGTAAATTTGGGTCATGGTGTCTATCCGGATATTCATGCCGATAAAGTGAAAACCTTCATCAATACAGTAAAGAATTATGAAATACGCTATTAACAAATTAACATTAGGGTTAGCCCTAATTAGCTTGTTTTCGACATTTGTGAGTGCTCAACAAGGTGAGAATCTAGTACCCAATGGAAGTTTTGAAAATACGGATGGTAAGGCAAAGAAATTGAGTATGATAGACTGTGCTTTGGGATGGACTTCGCCCACTGGAGCTCGTGCTGATTTGTTTGTGCCCGGAAAAGTTCAGGAGATCAATGTTCCTGAAAACATATACGGTAAAGAAGAAGCACGAGACGGAAACAACTATGCTGGAATCGTGGCATTTTCATATGGAAATAAAATTCCCCGCACCTATTTAACAGCTAAACTTGCGCTTCCGCTTAAAAAGGGAATGAAGTATTGTGTGAAATTTTATGTTTCCTTGGCCGAAGCTTCAAAATACGCTTCTAACAACATAGGAGTTAATTTTGCAAAGAAACCTTTTTCAACAGGGGAAAAGTCAACAATTAAGGATGTGACGCACGTTCTTTCTCCAGAGAATGACGCCAAGAGGATTAATCAAACCTATGCTTGGTATCAGATATGCAATGTATATGAAGCTGAGGGCGGTGAAAAATTTATCACCATCGGGAATTTTTTTCCAGATGATAAAACGAAATCTGAAAACAATAAAAAGCCTAAGGATATGAAAAGTGACCAAATTATAGCGGCATATTATTACCTTGATCATGTTTCGGTGCATTTATTGAACGAGGGAGAGAAATGTGATTGCATTAAGGAAGAAATGAGTGAATATTCTACGACGGTTTATCAACGAGAAACTATTTTAAATGAGAAAATGTCTCCGAAAGAGAAGATCGAGTCGCAGGTTGCATTTTTTGCATTTGGGAAATCCAGTATTACACAGGCTGGAAAAACATCACTTGATTTTATTGTTGAACAAATGAAGGAGAATCCGTCGTTAAAATTGGATATTATCGGTCATAGTGATGCTACAGAGGATTCTACCGGAATTCAAAAGTCTCTCTTGTCAAATATGTCGGAAAAGCGTACGAATGAAGTTATTCAATATTTGACAGCTAATGGTATTCAGGAAAATAGACTAAATGCTTTCTTGAAAGGAAGTTCTGTTCCGAATGAGGAGAACTCTGAGACAGATGAGCAAGACTTGAAAATGGCACGTAACAGAAGAGTTACATTCAGGGTTCAAGAATAGAAAAGTTTTACAGGTCGATTTTTCGGATTTATGTTATTGAAATTGAGTAATGGATTGATAGGTTTCAAATGTGGGTAAACCAACTACATTAGTATACGATCCTTCAATTCTGTCTACGGCAACAAATCCAATCCATTCTTGTATTCCATAGGCTCCGGCCTTGTCGTATGGCTTATAAAAGTCAACGTAATGAGAAATGACATCCTTACTTAGGGAATTAAAAAAAACGGTTGTGGTTACGGTGAAAACAATTTGCTTTTCTAACGATGAAAGGCATACACCTGTCATCACTTTATGGTTTCTTCCCGAGAGTAGCTCCAGCATTTGAATAGCCTCAGATCTGCCATTGGGTTTTCCAAGAATAACTTCGTCAACGGTTACAATGGTGTCTGCACAAAGTAGTAGATCATTGCTTGTCAATGAATTAATAAGGTGATTTGATTTTTTTGAGGCAATGAATGCTGCAACCTCAGAAACAGGTAGATCATTGGAATACGATTCGTCCGTTTCAGAGGCTCTCACCGAAAAATTAAACCCAAGTCCTTTTAAAAGTTCCTGTCTCCTCGGGGACTTCGAGCCAAGAATAAGATTCATAGTTGAAAATAAGCAAAGTAAAATGTGGTTAGCACACCTATAAGCATGGTTAATTTAATAAGAGTATGATATAGACTTAACTTTCTTCCATTTGTCTTATCGATGAGGTAGATCACAAATATGTTTATAGCTATAATGAGGAAATACGGTAATATAATTAAAGCGTTTTCAACAAGATTTTTTTTAATTAATTTCGGTGAAAAGTAGATGAATGAAATGAGTGAAAATCCAGGAAATAATAGTAATAGAACTTTAATGTAAAGAAAACTTTTTTGAATGCCTACAACCATAGGCAATGACTTTACATAAATCAACTCATCACCTTTCATATCCTGAATGTCTTTAATGATTTCTCTGGCAAGGTTTTGAATGAATGCAAAAAAAGCCAATACGTAAACAAATGTATAATCAATCTCTATTGACCAAGTAGTTGGGTCAAATGGAGAGAATTCCGGATTATGCCAATTGCTAACTTTGAAAAAGATGACGACGAGCAGAGGAACTAACGCAGTGAGCATTGCAATCAACAGATTTCCAATCATCACCTTACGCTTGAATAACATGCTGTAGAACCAAAGAGAATTGATGGACAACAAATGAATAAATACCAGCCATAGAGTTTGATAGGCTATGCTCAAATAAATGGCAATTAAAAATGCAGCACCATTAAAGCTCCAATGTGTAACTATTGCCCATCGACGTTTTATGTGTTTCGAAATTATCAGTTTTTCCGGTTTATTAATTCGATCCGCTTTTACGTCAAAATAATCGTTAATGATATTACCCCCTGCTGCTATCAGTATGGTGGAAAATACAAGTAAAAAAAAGTCGACAGGATGGGAGTTGATCTTCTGGTAACGCCCGTAAACTGTAATAATGTAATAATGTACCCCATACATGGTGAGTGCAATAATGATTAAATTAATTGGGCGTATGAGTCTTAGAAAATACACTATTTGATAATTTTATATTCTGTTCTGCGATTGGATTGGTGGGCGGCTTCTTTTTCCTTTTCGGAAGTCATTTTGGCTATTGAGACATCCGAAACCACGGGTTGCGATTTTCCATACCCCCTAAAGCTCAGTCGTGCTTCGCCAATGCCTTTTGATATCAGGTAATTATATACTGCCTTTGCACGATTGTTGGAAAGAGAGAGATTTTCGCTATCCTCTCCTCGCGTATCGGTATGACCGCCAATTTCTATTTTTATAGTTGGGTTCTTTTGGAGAAATTCATATAGTTTGTCAAGTTCTACGAAGGACTCAGAACGCAAGGTTGATTTACCCAAATCGAAGAAAACGTTTTCAAGTAAAACAGGCTTCTCACTGGTAATTGGTACCATAGGGACATCCATATGGATAGCTTCCAGCCCCTCGGGATTAGTCATGTTAAAATTCTTCGAGAAGAAATTGTATCCCGGGTAGGAGACATTAAGTGCATAATCGCGGTTAAGAGGAAGGGAAACCATAAACGCACCTGTAATTTTATCTGCTTCGGAGAAAATGACTTCCTTTCCTGTTTGAAGATCGATAAGTTGAAATTTGCCCGGAACGGGATTTTTAGTCGAAGCGTCAAATACAATTCCCTCAAAATAAAGTGTTTTGGTAGGTCGAAATTCTTCCGGCATAACGAAATAATAGATGTCCAAATCTCCATATCCACCCTTCCGGTCAGATGCAAAAAAAGCTATTTCACCATCAGGAGAAACCATAAGTGAGTTCTCATCATATTTTGTGTTTATTGGATAACCCAGGTTCTCGGGGGTAGACCAATTACCTTTTGCATCTAATCGAGTTACATAAATATCAGACCCCCCCATACCTGTATGACCTCGTGATGCAAAGTAAAGAGTTTTTCCATCAGGGTGTATTAGAACAGATTCCTCCTGCAGTGGCGAATTGATGTGCTTTGGCAATGGGGCGGGTGTACACCATTGACCATTATCCAAAAGGCGCGAAACGAAAATATCCGAATTGACAGGGTCGCCTCGTTTACTTACACGACGAACGAAATATAATGTTTTTCCATCTGCTGATAATGAAGGTTGGGATTCCCAAGTCGGAGAATTAACATTTCCGGGTAAGTTGATTGGGTCTGTCCATCGGGAACCCAGCTTTTTTGTAAAAAACATATCGCAGCTTCCTCTACCGGTGCGGTTTTCTCCGTAATTGTTATCGCCGGAAAAGTCTGAGCAGGCAACAAAAATGAGTGATCTGCCATCAGCGGAAATTGTCGGAGCCCCTTCGTTTAGCACGGTGTTTACATTTACAGGCATTGGCTCTGCGATTCCCCACATATTCCGATCGTTCAAATGAGAAATGTAAAAGTCTTCCTGCATTTTGATCTGTGGTACTCTTTCATCATGTATTCTTCGAGTGAAGAGAATGGTTTTTCCGTCGACCGTAATGGTAGGAAAATACTCAGGTTCAGAGGTGTTTATTCCAGGACCTACATTAATAGGTTCAAAGTTTCTCGGGTTCTTCATTGCATTGATGGCAAACTCACAGTTTGTGCGGATCTGAATAGCCTTTTGTACTAATTCGGGATTAGCGCTCCTGTTTTGTATGTAACTCTCCAAGTTTCGGATGCCGTTTTCATAATCTCCTGTGGCGTGCTGGAGATTGCCGAGGTAAAAAAAAGTAGCCCCCGTAGAACTATGATTTGGATTAATTCGGAGAGCTTCTTTGTAATGATAAATTGCTTTTTCGTAATCTCCAACTTGTTCATAGAATTCTCCAACCCACACGTGAGGTTCCCAGAAATTAGGATCTTTTTCAATTGCTTCATTCATAAGCTTAATACCCTTCACAAAGTTGGGTTGTCCTGTGGTCATGTCTGTTGAAGTATTTGGTGCAACCTGACCTTCTTCAAAAAGTTTAATTGCTTTTCTATTAGAGGACGAGTATTCCATCTGTGCATTTGTGCAGAAAACTAAGGAAGTAAACCAAAGCAGTGCAATTGCGTGTTTCATGTTATGGAATGTTTAAATATTTATGTGTTTGAAGCGAAATACGCCATTTTGAGTGAAATTTAACGTAGTCTACGATGAGGGGCAAAAAACGTTCCTTTTTTTCCCATTCAGGTTGTAAGAAGAACTTACATTCCTGTTTAACACGGGAGGCATGAATTTCAGCCCATGCAAAATCCGACGGATGATTGATGACCACTTTGAGTTCATTTGCTCGTTCATAGGCCTCGTCAATTGCGGGTTTAAATTTTTTCGGAGAAAAACAATACCAATCAACATCCCCGGTGACTTCATAAGCGCCTGATGTTTCTATAGCTACCTCAATATTGGAAATATGAAGTTGCGAAACAAGTTCCTTAATGTCATGCATAGCCGGCTCTCCTCCGGTGATAACAACAAATTTAGAGTTGCTCAATTTAGCTTTTGAAATTAAGTTCTCTATGTTGATTTGAGGATGCTTGTGTATGTCCCAACTTTCTTTTACATCGCACCAGTTGCATCCGATATCGCAGCCTCCCAAACGGATGAAATAGGCAGCTCGTCCAGTGTAAAAGCCTTCACCTTGAATGGTATAAAACGATTCCATTACCGGAAGAGTTGTCATAAAGTATCGATTGGTTAATTAGTCAAAAATAAAGGTTTCTTCGCATTTTTTACGGCTTTGGTTAAATAAGCAGCACGCTCAGCGTTGAAGAAATTGATCTAAATATTCGGGTATAGATATTTCGCGATGGTTGATGCCTAATTTTTTTCTCAGTCTGCCGCGAGCAATGTTCACGGCATGGGCATTCTGTCCCGTAAGAGGTAAGATCTCTTTAGTAGTTAAATTTCGGGACAAGCACATGCAAAGTTTACGTTCGTTCAATGAAAGTTTGGGATGCGCCTCTTTTAATTTTGTTAAAAAGTCAGGGAATTCTGTGTCGAATGATTTTTCGAAATCATCCCATT
>JBIKYP010000083.1:0-10253 GCA_044355195.1 Crocinitomicaceae bacterium
CAGTAATTAGTTCTTCGATGATCTTTTCTTTTTCCGGATTGGAAGCTAATTCTGTTCCGTTTAATTTTGTCATGATTTCTGATAATCCTCTCGACGTATTACTATGCTTAGAGCTGTTTTTTTTCAGCCTGAATGAAGTCCAAATGACAAAAATGACCGTCAATAGTCCAATTATAATACCCCATTTCATTTGAGTCGAAACCTGGTGATAAGCCTCTTGGATCTCTAGTTGTCGTTCTCTTTTTTTGGTTAATTCGTAGTGATGTACAGCATCGGATTTTATTTTTTCTTCGATTTTGATAGAGTCCGCGTAGTTAAATTCGATTTCCCTGAAGAATAATGCTTTTTCAGAATTTTCATTACTTAGGTATAATTTCCCAATAGATTTACATAAAATCAATCGATGTGAATGATTTTCTAAATGATGAATTCTCTTAAATGCGTCATTTAGGTAAGTTAGTGCATCACTAAATTTTCCTTTATTTAACCAAAATATACCGAGCTCTAACGCTGTTCGACTTATGTTTTCATCGTCCTTATTGTTTAGAGCTATTTCTAACGACTTGTTTAAATAATTGAGGCAAGAATCAGGTTTGTTCAATTTAGAGAACGTCAATGCGATGTGTCGAGTAATTTCAGCCTTTCTATTTTCTTTTTTGTTTTGGTAAACGTCATTCAGTAAGCGCAAAAGATAGTTAAGAGCTTTGTAGTGATTTCCTTTCTTTGTCAATGCTTTGCAGTACAGTTGAACGGTTTCTTCATTTTTATCTTCGATTTTAGATCCGGCACAAACATCTGAAAGTGCTTTTTCGAATGACTTGACCGCCAGGTCTATATTTTGCCCGTAGCAGAGGTGAATTTTACCGGTCAGGATGTTACAAAACATTTCCATTTCCTTTTTATTCCGATTGTTCAGAAATTTTTGCTTGAACCATTTGATTTTGGAGAGGGCTAGATTTTTGTCATTCAGTTCGCAGCTATAGACCAAACTTGATGTTTCAATGAAGATATATCGCTCTTGCATGTTCATTACAGGCATGAAGCTTGAGAATCTTTCGAGTTCATTCAGGAAATCATTTGGATCCTTAGATCGTCTCTCGATTGTTCCATGCAATACAGAGCCTACGGAGCTTGCTTGAGCGAGGGTACTCACGCTCAACATAATCATGCAGGTAAAAGCAGGTAATTTTAAATTACGCATCGTCACTGCAAAAGTAATTATTTTGGTTAAGGTGCTTGTTTTGAGATTATTTTCCAAATTTAGAATATTGTGAATTTTTTGTTTAATTTTGCGGTGTCTTTGGTTCCACTTTGTGGATTAATAAGGAATCCGGTGTAAATCCGGGACTGTATCTGCAGCTGTAACTGCCGTATATCGCCCTAAAAAAGCCACTGTTCTGAATGAATGGGAAGGAAGGGTAGAGTTGGCGGAAGTCAGAATACTTGCCCTTGACATGTTGAGAAGGCTTCAGAATAAAGTCGGACTCAAAGTGGCTACCGTGTGCTTGCGATTAGTCTTTGTCCTTCTTTTTTCATACTTCTTGTTTTAATTTATTTATTCATTTTTAAAAACTGACGAATGAAAAATGTTTTACTATCCGTTTTTGTTGCCTTTGCGGCTTTTTCTAACGCACAGAAATACGTGCATCAAGTCTTAATCGTTAATGAAGGTTATTACGATTATGAAAATTCTAAAATCGTGGAACCCGTTACAATCGGATCCTATGATCCTTCCACAAGAACTTATGAAGTGGTAAATACGCTATCCGGAATGCGCTTTGCTTCGGATGCCATTATTGCAGATGAAGCCTATTTTGTAGCTGCAGATCAGAAAATCATGAAGTTCGACCTGAACACCCATCAACTACTTGCCGAGACTACATTCTCTGGCGTCCGAAATCTGGCGTATGTAAACGGAAAAATTGTAGCTTCTCGCGGTGAGTATCTAACTACCTATGATTCTTATCTGCATGTATTTAATGCTTCTGATTTATCATTGATTAGTGCTATTGATAACGTTTCGGGTCCTAAATGGGCAACACAAAATTTGCTGGTAGTAGGTGATTGTGTGTACGTAGCAGTAAATAATGGGTATGATTGGGGTAATGAAAAGGGGATTATTGGGCGTCTGGATATGAATTCTTTGAGTTATGGAAATGAAGTCGATCTCGGACCGAACGGCAAAAATCCCGACAACATGGTTCTTCTGGATGGATCACTTTATACCGTGAATAACAAAGATTGGTCCGGAGCCTCGATCTCTAAAATTTCTCTTGATGGAACAATCAATAATACAGTGAGTATCGCTACCGCCAGCACGGGATGTGGGACATCTGCTATTCGTGATAACCACATCGTTTACCAGATTTCACAAGAGACAGTTCTGAATGAATTCGAAGTAACGTTGATGAACAATATCGGTCCGATAGTCGGTTTCGATCAGAATTATTATGAATTGGCTCAAAACCCCGTTGATGGTATGTTTTATGCATCCACCACAGATTATTTTTCTTCGGGAAAGATTAATATCTATGATGGAAATAACCTTGTTTATAATTTCAATGTAGGTGTTTCTCCCGGTACAATCGTTTTCGATATTCGCACACTTTTAAATCTTAAGGAGGTAGATGAAAACGAACTATCAATCTTTCCTAACCCGGTGAATGAGGAGTTTCAAATTCGTGTTAATAAGGTTGCGCTTGTTCGGATTTCTGATCTTGCCGGAAAAACATGTTTAACTACCTCGGTACAGCCCGGTTCTCAGGGGATAAATCTTGAGTCCTTTCCACAAGGTTCTTACACGTGTACCATTTCGTTTGAGGATGGTAGTCAATCTATACGAAAGATCACAAAATACTAATAAAAAATCCCGGAATTTCTGGGATTTTTTATTTTTATGGGATGACCGAATTTCTTTCACACGAATATTGGAGTAGACGTTATCTGGAACAATCTGTTGGATGGGATCTCGGTACGATTGCTCCTCCAATTAAGTCTTATGTGGATAAGGTTAAAGAATTGTCCATTCGGGTATTGATTCCAGGGTGTGGATATGCGCACGAAGGAATTTACCTTGTGAATAAAGGTTTTCAATATGTTCATTTTTTAGATTTCTCCCCGGTTCCGATGGATAGAGTCCGAAAGATTCTTCCTTGGCTTCCTCAAGAGCAATTCCATGTGCAGGATTTCTTTGAACATCAAGGAGCTTACGATTTGATAATTGAGCAAACGCTTTTTTGTGCAATCAATCCTGAATTGCGAGAGGCATACGTCAAAAAAATAGATGAATTGCTCGTTCCCGGGGGAAGTCTTATTGGCGTGTTATTTGATCGTACTTTTGAAGGAGGTCCCCCATATGGTGGGAGCCGAGAAGAATATCTCAAGATATTTGGGTCATGTTTTCAGCATATTAAATTGGAGCCGTGCTACAATTCCGCAACTCCGAGGAGGGGAACGGAATTATTTATACAGCTTAAGAAATGAAGTTTTTACATGCGGGTAAAAGTCTGGTTCTTATTTTTCTTTTGTTTTACCTTTTGCAGGGGAATATTTAGTCAATTTAATATTGCCAATGCCCTAAAATATCGCGTTGAATTTTTTTCTTATGACGGCGATAATTATGGGTTATCAACGCCTCAGAAAGATAAAGTGCTAGCTTTCGACTCAATCGTTGATCCTTCAGGAAATAGAGTAATGATTTCTGAAAAGTCTTTGTGCAAAAGAAGATCAGGAAAAGTAAACTTTAAGATTGATCGACGTTCTTCTCGACAATTAATGGATTTCCGTTTTATACGCAGTGATTCAAGGGCTCCAATTGGTCGTCAAATTCTAAATGACTCTGTTTTAACGCTTACATTGCCTCCCTCCCAGGATGATTACATTGTCTATTGTTTATGGTATAATCAGTTGGTTTCGGCACTAAAAATAGTTGTTTTTGAAGAGTTTACGGAAAATGTGATTATAGTGCCAATGTTGCCGTTAGGTACAAGCGAGGATTCTTTAAGTATAGCGCTAAACAAAATATTTAGTCAGTCGTGCATGAAATTGAATCTAAAATTGAAGCCGATTTTTAACTGCGATGAACTGCAAAAGTTTGATCGAATGAAAAATCCGATAACCACGGATCAGTATACAGACCAAATGCATAAGATCAGGGATGCTTATTTTAAACGTTTTCCAAAGGCGGACAAGAAGGCTTTTTATTTATTTATTACACCGCCCTTTGTGAATGGAAAACAAAATGGTTTCTGTGTTCAAAGTAAATCATTATCCTTCATTCCGTTCGATACTTCTGCTGTTTTTGTAAAGAATTGCGCTGCTGTTTTGGCTCAAAGTATAGGTTACCTAAAATCAAAAAGGGAGAACACTGAAAATCTTATGTCGTCGGGTTCCGGAATATGGCTCGATCATAAACAATGGAGGGCATTAAGATATAATTCTCATACTTTTTCCCAATACGATAATTATGAGGATATTCGAACTAATAATGGCAGTGTGGCGTATTACTTTTGGAAAGAAGATCATTCGGGTAATATAGTGCTCGAGCCGGAAGGATTTCTGAGTAGCATTCATCGGCCTTTTAAAAAGAATTACGTGTCTTATCACCTCAACGTTGACGAGTTCATGTACTATCCTCGAATGGTCTTATGGGGAAAAAAGATCTGTCTTTGGCATCTATTTTCACTGATTATAATTTTTCCTGTTTTAGCCTATTTACGCAGACTCATTTTATCGAAAATTTTGAAGAAGCTTAGAAAGCCTTCTTTCTGGAGGATACTGTCCGGCTGGTTTTTGATTCTAGTTACAGTAATGTTCAATTTTATTTCTTTTCAACAAATAGATTCCGGTTATAAGCGTTTTGAAGTAAAAAGGGGATTACTCAGAGATCTTGGAGCGAAAAGTATTAAACAGACGATAGATGATATTTTGCACAACGAGACTGATTATCCTGTGGAAAATCACCTTAAATCTGAAGTTTTAACGAAAGTCGATGGTCTCTGGTATATTAAAATACGTTCAAGAGTTCTTTATTTTGATTGTGTTGTGGATAAGAATTATAAGCCATTGTCAGTAAAATTTATACACGATAGTGATAGTTTGAAACTTCTAAGGCCGAATGTTAAAACGAAAGTAAGGAGTCACTACGTGGTATTAAATGTTAAAAATGTACAGAATAAACTTCTTTTTCAAAAGCTTTACAATCATGTCGGTAGTGAATTAGGAGATAAGTTATTTACAAAAAATCCGATCAATCGAATACTTTTATTTGTAAATGGTTATCGTCCGACTTCTATGGGAAATACATTTGAGGATAACTTTGATGATCTTCGTCAGAATGGTCTGGAATATCCTAATTCTACCAATATAATTTATGATTTTGACCGATACGATTATTGGCGACCTTGGAATGCAATGGATTCATTATTTATTGATCGAATAAACCCCAATAAAGCATATTATGCAGATGGACATTTTTCAGTCTCAACTAGTAATCATGGGAGTTTAATCAATTTTACTGCGCTTTCGGCTGTTTATCCTAAAAGGTGCAAGAGTCCAAAGGAACATTGTTGTTATCAAACGATAGTCACATCTTCAGGTTGGTTTGGATCAAAAAATAGGAAAACCATAGAACTTCTTAGGTTGACTCCAAACTATCAGGGTTTTTATACTCGCTTTTCAAATGGACGGATTGCAGGGAGAAGTTTGCTTCAGGAAATGAATGAGATTCCAAATAAATCCGAAAATGATACGATTTATATCGTAGCACATAGTATGGGGTATGCGTATGCTCTCGGGATGATCAAAGAGTTAAGAGGTAGAGTTTCGTTTGGCGGTTTTTATATTATTGCACCTGAAAATGCGACTTGTGGTAGAATAAGACGTCGTGAATGGAAGGAAGTATGGCAATATGGCAGTAATTTCAATTATGGAAAGGAGGATGCCCCATGTCTACAAGATGGTGTCGCCCCACAAACATCGGTATCCGGTTTAACCAATGCACAACGTTGCTATATACCTAACAGATTGTATACTTCAAAGGGTTTTTTTGATTCACACTTTATCGGTTATTACTCCTGGATTTTTGAAATTCCTCGAGGTGCTAAAGGAGCCATCCGCCAACACTGATTTTACTTATAATACCGAAACACTGACTTAATATTCTTGTGCTGTCGTGAGATTTTTTTTTTATCAATTACAGAGTTTCGGTTATTCGTGTTTATGAAGTATGTTATACCGTACAAAGTAATGAGTGAAAAAGATTTTTCTGCAGTAGGTGGGAAAAATGCATCATTAGGGGAGTTATGGTCTTATTTTGGAACTAAGGGAATAAATATTCCTGATGGTTTTGCAATTAAAATTGATGCATTTAAGGATTTTCTTGAGGATAACAAATTGCAGGAGCAAATCAATACACTTCTCAAAAATTGCACACTTGGCAATTCGACACAGTTAACTCGAAATGCCGTTAAAATAAAAAAGTTAATAAATGCATCTTCGTTGTCTCAGGAATTGGTGAATGAAGTCCATATACATACTCAAAAAATAAGTGCTGAACTTGGAGCACATTGCTCTTTCGCCGTTCGAAGTAGTGCCACCTGCGAAGACTCTCCAACAATGAGCTTTGCCGGATTACATGATACTTATTTGAACGTAAGTTCAGAAGAAGATATTATCGAGTGCATTAAAAAATGTTATGCTTCTCTTTATAATGTTCGGGCCTTACATTATCGTCGCCAATTTGGTGTATTGGACGAGAGTATATATATGTCTGTGGGCATACAAGCTTTGGTGAGATCGGATATGAACTCGGGATCAGCGGGTGTATGTTTCACAATTGATCCTGACACGGGATTCAAGGATGTAATTGTTATTCAGAGCAGTTGGGGATTTGGTGAGAATATCGTGCAGGGTAAAGTGAATCCGGATGAATTTGTATTATTTAAACCATTTGTTTATTCTGTTTCTCAACCCATTATTTCCTCCAAACTAGGAAATAAAGAAAATAAAATGATTACACGTAAAAAGGGGGTTGGCGTGGTAAGTGCAAATACGAGTCTTAAAGAGCGAATAAAATTTTCTCTTCAGGATGAGGAAGTATATCAAATCGCACGTTGGGCTGAGCAGATTGAACGACACTATGGGCAACCGATGGATATAGAATGGGCAAGGGATGGCGAATTTGGGAAGATATATGTTGTACAAGCCAGACCGGAAACGGTGCATCAAGGTAAGATTTCACTTTCAATGGCAACATTCCAAATCCGGAAGAAGGGAAGTTTGTTAACTCAGGGTACAGCTGTAGGATATGGAATTATATCCGGAAGGGCTCGGCATTTACATTCTGTACGTTATGCTTCAAATATAAAGAAAGGTGAAATTTTGGTGGCTAAAACAACTTCTCCGGATTGGGATCCAATTTTAAAGAAGGCCTCGGCAATAATAACGGAGAGAGGAGGGAGAACAAGTCACGCTGCTATTGTTGCCAGAGAACTCGGTGCACTTGCTATTGTTGGAGCTGAAAACATATTTCAAAAAATTAAAAATGGAGATATAATTACTGTTGACAATACTTCATCTCAGGGAATGGTTTATCAGGGAAAGGCCTCCTGGACGAAAGAGATAATTGAAATCAACGAAATTCCCGAAACGAATGTTAAACCGTTGCTTATTTTGGCCGAACCCGACAAGGCGTTTGAATATGCTAGATATCCTTCAAAAGGTGTAGGATTGCTCAGAATTGAATTTATTATTTCCGGACTTATTGGGGTACATCCGTTGGCTCTGATCAATTTGAAAAAAATGAAGATAAAGGGACTTAAAAATTCGATTCAAAAAAAAACAATTCCTTTCAAGGATGGGGCAGAATTTTTTATGTGTCGTTTATCTCAGGGCATTGCGAGAATAGCTGCCGCATTTCATCCTAAACCTGTCGTTGTGCGACTAAGTGATTTTAAAACAGATGAATATGTCGGACTTTTAGGAGGTGAATTGTATGAAAATAAAGAAGAGAATCCGATGATTGGTTTGCGTGGCGCTTCTCGTTATTATCATCCAATATTCAAGGAGGCGTTTGAATTGGAGTGTAAGACCATTCGCAGGGTTAGGGAGGAAATGGGTTTTTTAAATGTTCATCTGATGGTTCCGTTTTGTCGAACCGTAAAAGAAGCAGAAGTAGTAATTGAACTTCTGAAACAAAATGGCTTGGAGAGAGGTTTGAGAGGCTTAAAAATATGGATGATGTGTGAAATACCATCAAACGTTATTCAGGCAGAACAATTCTTAAAACGATTTGATGGATTTTCTATTGGATCGAATGATCTGACCCAGTTGATATTGGGAGTTGATCGGGGAAATCCTTTTTTGGAAAACATCTTTGACGAAAATGATCCATCGGTTCGATCTGCAATAAGTGACGTTATTCAAAAAGCAAAAAAAATGAATGTGGAAATTGGATTGTGTGGACAGAAGCCAAGCGATGATCCCGAATTTGCGTCTTTTCTTGTTCAACAGGGAATAAACAGTATTTCATTCAATCCGGATGCGCTCGTTCGAGGAATTCAAAATATATATCATGCCGAAAAAAGTAAACAAAGGAATAAAGGGTAAGGTTGTTCTTATTACCGGAGCAGCGAGTGGAATTGGTAAGTCGATGGTTGGTGCCTTTTTGAATGAGGATTGCATCATTGCGGCTGTCGATTTAAATGGAAAAGGGCTGGAAGAACTGCATAAGGATTTTTCTCAGGCAGGAACCCATTTGAATACGTACACATGCGATATCAGTGATGAAGAACAAATTATTCAAACCATTGGTAAGGTTTGCTACGAATTAGGCAGCATTCAGATTTTAATTAATAATGCAGGTGTTTTGGACGATTTTGTTCCTGTGCATAAGTTGAGTAACCTTTTATGGGATCATGTTATGCGGATAAATCTGTTTGCTGCCTTTGTGTTTTGCAGGGAATTGTTGCCTGATATGCGTTCGAAAGGCAATGGTGTCATCATCAATATATCTTCAGTTGGTGGTTTATATGGTTGTCGGGCGGGAGCAGCATATACCGTTTCTAAATTTGGGTTAGTCGGTTTGTCCAAAAACATCGCGTTTTCTTATGCAAATGAAGGTATTCGTTGCAACGTAATTGCCCCTGGGGCAGTTAAAACATCGATTAGCCAGGGTATGAAACCGGATGAATTCGGATTCCAAAGAAGCTCATTAGGGTTTCCACTGATACCTAAAAACGGTGAACCTGAGGATGTGGCGAATATTGCCGTTTTTCTTTCAAAGCCCGAGGCCTCGCTCATTAATGGGAGCGTGATTGTTGCAGATGCAGGCTGGACAGCCTATTAGAGCAATTGATCTATGATTTTATCCATTGACCATCCTTCCGCCTCAGCACGATAATTTCGAACAATTCTATGACGAAGTATAGGCTTTGCAACAGCTTTCACGTCTTCAATGTCAGGCGAATATTTTCCGTTTAAGGCCGCATGGCATTTCGCACCAATTATGAGGTTCTGAGAAGCTCTTGGACCTGCACCCCATGTGATAAAATCTTTGGTGATTTGTGGCGCGAGTTCTGAATTTAATCGTGTTTTGCCTACAAGTTTTACGGCATATTCCATCACATGATCTGTGACGGGAATGCGACGAATCAAATCCTGATATGCCAATATTTGTTGAGTATTCAAAATATGATTTAAAACGATGTCAGAGTCGTAAGTAGTGCTTTTAACAATCGCTAGTTCTTCCTGAAATGTAGGGTAGTCTACCCAAATATTAAACATAAATCGATCCAGCTGTGCTTCAGGCAGGGGATAAGTCCCTTCTTGCTCTATGGGATTTTGTGTGGCAAGAACGAAAAACGGAGCAGGTAACTTATAATTTTTCCCGGCTGTAGTAACTGATTTTTCCTGCATAGCTTCCAACAAGGCAGATTGCGTTTTTGGAGGTGTACGATTGATTTCATCGGCTAGAATAATATTGGAAAACAATGGACCTTTTATAAATTTAAAATTTCTGCTTTCATCTAGTATTTCGGAGCCAATAATGTCGGAAGGCATTAAATCTGGAGTAAATTGAATACGATTGAAACTTAAACCCAACGTTTGAGATATGGTGTTAACAAGTAAGGTTTTAGCCAATCCTGGGACACCTACCAACAAACAATGTCCACGAGAAAAAATCGTTACCAGAACTTGATCTACAGCCTCATCCTGACCCACAATCACCTTGTGAATTTCATTTTTAAGCTCTT
>JBIKYP010000067.1:0-12520 GCA_044355195.1 Crocinitomicaceae bacterium
TTAACCGGATCGAATTTAGCAAATTTGCAAAGTCATTTCCACGAACGGTGGATCTAAGATTTATAAAGAAGAGGTGAGAGACAGGCTCGGAGATCCTCTGGCAACCAACTTTAAGTCCCGCAGTTTCGGGGTTGGAAAATCGGTGCCAATTCCTGATTCTGACTAGTTGTCGGGAGAATATAAATTTAGAATTATCAATGAGTTATCATTCATCTTCAAGTTATACAATCTGTAAGAATTCGCGAATCCGGGGTTTCTTGCATCATGTTATTTTGTTTGTTCACCGTAATTTGTGGCATGGTCCGGTTCTTAATTTGAATTTTAACTTCGAGCAACGGAAATGGAATCAGTAAAATATTTTCGCAGCAAGGAGGACTTTACCCTTGAGAATGGATTTGTTTTGGACCATGTGGATGTGGCGTACCACACATACGGCAACCTAAATAAAGAAAAAAACAACGTAATTTGGGTTTGTCATGCCTTGACAGCAAACAGCAACGTGTTCGATTGGTGGAAGGGAGTCTTTGGTGAAAATGACTTGTTCAATCCCCGAGATCATTATATCATCTGTGCAAACATTTTGGGATCTCATTACGGTACTACGGGTCCGCTAAATTATCCTAGTTCCGAAAGCCCTCTTCTTAGCGATTTTCCATTGTTTACTACGCGTGACATCGCCGGGATTCATAATTTGTTGAGGTTGGAATTAGGTATTGATCGAATTCACGTATTAATTGGCGCTTCCCTAGGTGGGCAGCAAGCTTTGGAATGGGCTATTGATCAACCGGAGCAGATAGATAAACTTGTGCTTATAGCGACGAATGCGCGACACTCAGCCTATGGAATTGCATTTAACGAAACACAACGACAATCGATATTTACAGATCCAACGTACGGGAATGGAACGAAAGAAGGTGGATTAACAGGCCTGAAAACGGCCCGCGCGATTGCCATGCTCAGCTATCGTTCGTATGATGGATATCAAAAGACACAGACAAGTTCAAACAATCAACTGACTGATGATTTTCCGGCATCTTCCTATCAACGTTATCAGGGAAAAAAGCTCGCAGAACGGTTTAATGCTTATTCCTATGTTTTGCTCTCCAAAGCGATGGATTCACACAATGTCGGACGCAAACGGCCATCCATTGAAATTGCGTTGCAACTCATTCGTGCCAAAACGCTTGTAATTGGTATAGACTCTGATTTGCTTTTTCCGGTGAAAGAACAGGAATTTCTCGTGAAGTGGATTCCGAATGCCCAACTTGTTCGAATGGATTCGGATTTTGGTCATGATGGCTTTCTTGTAGAGCATAGGCAATTATCGGAGATACTTTGGAAATTTGTTGATCATGATTTGAATAAGAATAATTGAACTATAAAACAGTAGGAAAATGAGAACCAACTTAAATATTGGATTATTTGGATTTGGAGTAGTGGGAGGCGGACTATATGAAGTCATGAACCGGAGCAAATTATTGAATGCATCGATTAAATCAATAGTCGTTAAAGATCCATCCAAAAAACGGAATTTGGACCCCAGCCAGTTTTCTTTTGACAAACAATCCATCCTTGACGACCCCGAGATCAATGTGGTCGTAGAATTGATTAATGACAGCAAAGCGGCCTACCAAATTGTTAATGAAGCACTTAGAAAAGGAAAACATGTTGTTACAGCTAATAAAAAATTGATTGCTGAACATTTGGGAGAGTTGATTGAGTTGTCTCGTGCAAATAATGTTTCATTGTTGTATGAGGCAGCAGTAGCCGGGTCTATTCCTATTCTCAGGAATTTAGAGGAATATTACAACAATGATACCTTGTCCTCTGTAATCGGCATTGTTAATGGTACATCAAATTACATTTTAACACAAAGCAACAAGGGTATAACTTATCAAGCGGCACTTCGTCAAGCTCAGGAACTTGGTTTTGCTGAAGCTGATCCTACCTTAGATGTCGAAGGGTTTGATTCGAAATACAAACTTGTCTTGTTAATTAAACATGCGTTTGGAATTACGTTGAACCCTCAAAACGTATTCAATTTGGGAATCACAAAACTTCATGAACGTGATGTGAGGTTTGCTTTGGAGCGTGGTTTGAGAATAAAGTTACTCGCACATGCAGAGAAAGTAGGAGGAAAAGTAATAGGATTTGTTGCTCCTCATTTTGTAACAGCCGATCATCCGGCATATAATGTGAATAACGAATTTAATGCCGTCTTAGTAAATGCCCTTTTTTCAGATCGTCAGGTGTTTTTCGGTAAAGGAGCAGGCAGTTACCCGACTGCCAGTGCCGTGCTTTCAGATATTTCAGCACTTCAATTTGATTATCGTTACGAATACAGAAAAGCAAACAATGATCGACTTACTTTTACGGATGATTTCAAATTCAAAGTATTGGTTAGTGCAGAAAATCTCAATTCACTGTCCGACTTGCCTTTTGAGGAGACAGAAGAATTATACCAGAGTACAGCTTATTCCTATAGAATAGGTTGGATTTCATTTGCTAAATTGAGGACATCTTTACAGAAATCATCTGAAAAATTGTCTGTCGTAGTTATTGATGAACCGTTGCATCTGGTTGACTCTTCTCAGCCCGAAAATAACAGCAACAAAATTACGCCCGTGAACGTTTATTAATGAAAAAATAGAAATATGAAAGAACCTTTAGCTTGGTATATCGCCGGTCCTCTTTTGGGATTGATGGTGCCTTTACTACTTATTTTAAAAGAAAAACAATTTGGTATTTCCTCGAGTTACCAATATCTATTGAGTGTGTTGCCTACCCGCATCAGTTACTTTAATTATGACAGACGTCAGGATCAGTGGCAGGTGTTTTTTGCTATTGGATTAATACTATCCGGTTTTGTGGCGATTCAGTTTTTCGGCTTTACCGACACTTTTGTTAAGGATATATTGCCCATGAAGAAATACGCTGTCCAGGCTTCGACCATTTACGACATAAAAAACACCGTTCAGTTTTTCATCGGCGGTATCCTGGTCGGTTTTGGTGCGCGTTACGCTAACGGTTGTACGGCAGGACACTGTATCATGGGATGTTCTCAATTTGCGTTGAGTTCGATTCTTGCAACAATCTGCTTTTTCGTTGGCGGTTTGATCGGTTCTTATTTTGTTGTTCCTCAACTATTTTAATTATGAAAATAATTCTTACGATTGTTCTGGGTTTTCTTTTCGGTAACATACTCATTGCAGCCCAGGCTTTTTCATGGTACCGTATACAAGAGATGTTTCATTTTGATTCGTTTCACATGTATGGGTTATTATTCTCTGCAATCGGTACCGGAGCCTTGTCATTGTTCATTTTGAAAAAATTCAAGATACGCTCTATACAAGGAAACGAGCTAGATGTGAAGCCTAAGCCCACTCAGTTTTCCGCAAATATAATTGGAGGTTTGATTTTTGGTCTGGGGTGGTCAATCTCCGGAGCTTGTTCTGCACCACTTTATATTCTTGTAGGAATGCATTGGGTAATTGGATTGGTACTGTTATCGGGTGCGTTAGTTGGAACCTTTCTTTATGGAATATTTAAACCTAAATTACCTCATTAATGAATCTTGTTTTAAAAAAGACCGATGACGCATTCGGAATGTCGGTAACCAACGAAAGAGGTCTGAGTATTGATATGGATGCCAGTCCGGATCTTGGAGGAAGAGATTCCGGTATGCGACCCATGGAGGTATTGGCGAGTTCACTGGCAGGATGTATTTCCGTAGATGTGATTATGATTCTGCGAAAGCAACGCATGGACTTGGAACATTACCATGTTTTGATTAGTGCTAAAAGAAAGGAAGGGGTTCCTTCACCTTTTGAGTCTATTCATCTTGTTTTTGAATTGTCTAAAAGTGTGGATCTGGATAAAGCCGAAAGAGCGGTGAAGTTGGCGAAGGAAAAGTATTGTTCGGTGTCTGCCAGTTTAAATGACCAGATCCGAATTACGCATGAATTGAAATTTATCTGATTAAAAATGCCCAATTCGATTAGTTATTCATCTACTTTTCTTTTTCCGTAAAAGAAAAGTAGCAAAAGAAAACTCGGTGCTGTTTTATTCTTCCATACGCTCCATTCTTGAAGATGCGACCATTTCAGCGATCCTTTGGCTGCTTCATGGTACCCGCATTTCAATTCAATGCGCTTTTTCAGAATAAAAAGGCACCATTAAAATAGATTAATCAAAAATTCAGTAATGAAAAAACAAACCACTGCCATCCGTATACAAAACAAACGAACTGTCCACAACGAACATTCCGTTCCCCTATACATGACCAGCAGTTATGTGTTTGACGATGCAGAAGACATGCGGGCTCAGTTCGCAGAAGAAAAGGAAGGAGAGATCTATTCCCGCTATGCTAATCCCAATGTGCAGGAATTCATTGATAAAATGGCGCTATTGGAAGGAGCAGAATCAGGATGGGCAACCGCATCGGGAATGGCCGCAGTATTTACTTTATTTGCAGCACTTTTGAAATCGGGTGACCATATTGTTTCTGCAAGATCGGTCTTTGGTTCAACTCATCGCTTATTCACAGAAATATTCCCCAAATGGGGCATTCATACCACTTACGTCGATTTTGATGATTATGTCGGTTTTGAACAGGCAATTACACCTGAAACGAGAATAGTGTACATAGAAACCCCGAGCAATCCCGGGTTGGACATTATAGATATGTCTAAGCTTGCTGAAATCTGTAATCGAAAGGGGGTCTTATTTGCGGTGGATAATTGTTTTGCTACTCCTTTTCTTCAGCGTCCCCTGGAATTTGGGGCAGTCATTTCCATTCACTCTGCAACCAAATATATTGACGGACAAGGAAGAACACTTGGAGGTGTGATTCTATCATCTGTTGAGATTATCGAAAAAATAAAGGCTTTTGCGCGTCACTCCGGTCCGGCTATGAGCCCCTTTAATGCCTGGATCTTGTCTAAATCACTTGAAACACTCGATGTGCGTATGGAGCGCCATTGCAATAATGCGATGGAGATAGCTAACAGGCTTCAAGGTCATTCTGCTATTTTTCAGGTCAAGTACCCCTTTTTAGAAAGTCATCCGCAGTACGATATTGCAAAGAAACAGATGGATCGGGGAGGAGGTATTGTGACTTTCGAATTAAAAGGTGGTTTAGAAGCGGGGATAAGATTTTTAGATGCTTTGAATATGTTTTCTCTTACAGCTAATCTGGGTGATACGCGAAGTATAGCCACTCATCCGGCCTCAACAACGCATTCAAAATTGACGCCAGAACAGCGAGCAGACGTTGGCATTGGTGAAGGTACGGTTCGACTTTCCATTGGGTTGGAACATGTGGATGACATTTGGGAAGACGTCTCAAATGCATTGAATGCGTAACTTTGGCTTGGTCTTTGGTAAAAGCCGAGTCAAATTCTAACGTCATGAAAACACGATCACCTTGGTCTAAAATGAATTTATTCTTGGTATTAATCTTTGTTCCTTGCTCCTTGTTCGTTGCTCAGAATGTGGATGATAACAAAGTAAACTTTGCCTACATACAATTGCCGATAAACAAGATTGATCCTAGTTGGAAGAGTTACAAGATCAAATTCAATCACTTTTATAAAGACGCAAATAGCGATAGCTTAAAGGTGCTGGATGTTCGTAAACAGCAGGAATTGGTAAAATTTAATGCCGATTATACCCTTTGGAAGCAAACGAAGAATGCTTTAGATAAAGACTATTACCTAAAAATGGCAGCGTACGAAAAAGCTGTGAATGCAGGAACCGCGGCCGTCAAACCGCTAAATCCTATTTATCCCCTATCACCTGTTTACGATCCGAATATTTTTGTTCAGCAACACTCGGAATGGACGGGCCTTGAACTTACAGGAAAATTGAAACTTCAGGGTTACGATCAAGGTGAAAATGGACTTCAGGTGCTTGTTGATCTCTATCCTATGAAAGTAAATCGTGTAACAGAAAGGAAAACGGGCGTAGGAGTCACAACCAGATACGAATATAATTATTTGTATACCATGCCGATTGGTTTAACCGTGACTTCACCCAGCGGTACAGTTTTATATAAGGAGGTTCTTTTCAGTGAGGAGCGCAGTGAAGTTATTTACAGATGTTCGAGCAGATACGAATATCTGGCATGGTGGATCGATCGGGAAGCAACCTTTTTTCAGGAAATGCAGGCGAAAGCAAGAAATACAGCATTGAGTGAAGCAGAAAGGATCTTGAATGACCGGTTCGGGTTTGTAAAGAACTATCGTGAGACGGAGGTGTATTCAGTTAAAAAATTTAAGGGTTATGGGTATGCTGATGTAACTGAGGCTTACACTTTTACAACTCAGGCACTGTCACTCGTTGCAAAGGATCGAAATCGTTCAACAGGCATTCCTAAGATCGATATAGCCATTTCAAAATGGAAAGCCATCTTGGAAGAAAGCAATTTATATGATGAAAAGGCTCGGGTAAACGATAAGATAACGGCTATGATTCATTGCAATCTAGCAGAATTGTATATTTGGAAAGGAGATTTTGGATCCGCCGATTTGGAATTGAATCTTGCTCTCAATTCAGGTGTTTTCAAGTTCAAGAATGAATCACAGCGCAGAAGGTATTTCTTTGATGATCAAAAAAATAGATGGGAAACTCAATATGAGTAAATAATGTTTAGGAAAAAAGTATTTGCGGGATTTCACAATTGTAGGATTTTAAAACAAGCTTGAGTTCATACCAAATCCCAGTTTTCCATTTACATTAATATTTAGCTTTGTATTTGGGTAAGAGTTTTAATTGAATGTTCATTTAAATTTTCTAGAGTATTTAAACAATCTTTATGGTTTTTCTCGCTAAGCTATTGATTATTGGATACAGCATATTTGTTATAGTGAGTTTGGATTCTGCGAAACATAAAGTATAATTGTCTCTCTTTGGAGAAAAGTTATTGAACAGTCTAATTTTTTAGGCAATTTCGAATTCAAATATGAGTGCAGAACAAAATAAAAAACATTTGCCTCTGGATGGATTTCAAGGATTGAAAGAAAATTTTTCGAGTGACGCATTATCAGGGTTTCTGGTATTCTTACTTGCGTTACCCTTGAGTCTAGGAATAGCAGCAGCAAGTGATTTCCCGGCTATTTATGGGCTATTTACCGCTATGATCGGTGGACTGATAGTTAGCTTTATTGCAGGTTCACCGCTCACCATTAAGGGTCCGGCTGCAGGATTGATCGTTATTGTTGCAGGATCAGTTGCCGAACTTGGGCATGGAGATGCTGAGCTTGGATGGCATCTGGCATTAGGGGCAATTGTAGTTGCAGGAATAATTCAAGTGCTTTTTGGTGTGTTGAAACTGGGTTCACTTAGTGATTTCTTTCCCTTATCAGCAGTTCACGGAATGTTAGCAGCTATCGGGATCATTATTATCAGTAAGCAATTACATATTCTTGTTGGAATGAATCCGTTGACACATGAGGGAAAACCCATGGTTGAACCATTAGAGTTGCTGATGGAACTGAAGAACACCTTTGCGAATTTCTTCAAATATAAGGATGTGGCCATCATTGGCTTAGTCAGTCTTGTTATCGTTTTTGGATGGCCAATGTTACCAGTAAAGGCATTAAAGAAAATACCTTCGTCTCTTGTTGTACTTGTCGTAGCTATTCCTCTTGCTATGGTTCTAGGTATCCAAAATGTACCGGATCTTGAGGATTCGGCAGGGATAGTAATTAAAAAAGGGTTTTCTCCTCTGTTGTCCTTCAAGGAAGGACTGATTGACATTCTCGGAGTAAAAGTGAGTTTCGAAGGATTTTCCCAGGTTGCCACCTTTATAAAATTTGTTGTCATGTTTGCTTTGGTGGGTAGTCTGGAGGCATTACTTACAGTAAAAGCAATCGACATGCTTGACCCATACAAGCGTAAGTCAAATACAAATAAAGATTTGATCGCGGTTGGTGTTGGAAATATTGTTGCAGGGGTTCTTGGTGGCCTACCTATGATCAGTGAGGTGGCACGTTCTTCTGCCAATGTAAGTAACGGTGGAAAAACACGTTGGGCAAACTTTTTCCATGGGTTTTTTATCTTTTTGTTTTTATTGTTTGCGGTTTCTTTTAGTGATCTCATACCTAAAGCTGCATTAGCTGCTATGCTCATTGGAGTTGGATGGAAATTGGCGCATCCGAAAGAATTTGGTCACATGGCGAAAATAGGTGCGGATCAGATTATTGTTTTCATTACAACCATAATTGTTATCCTGGCAACAGATCTTTTAGTGGGTATTGGTGCAGGGATTATTTCGAAATTGATCCTTCATATTTCACGTGAGGTGCCTGTGAATAGATTATTTAAAGCAAAATTGATGGTAAATGGTCATACCATAGTGCTTGAGGATGCAGTAGTATTTAGCAATTTTATTCCGGTTAAAAAGAAAATTCTGACTTTCCCCTATTCGTCTAAAGTAACTCTTGACGTAAAAAAATGTCGTTTTGTTGATCATACTGTAATAGAAACTATCCATCATTTGAAAGAGGATTTTGCCAACGAGGGAGGTGAACTTGTTGTCGAAGGAATAGAAGAGTTTAAAGCTGTTGGAAAAAGCAAACACCATCTGGCGGCAGTTAGGAAGAAATAGTATTGATTGTTATGAAAAAGACTGTTTTTACTGTCTTTGTTTCACTTTCCTTGATTTCTATATGTTTAGGGCAAAAGGATATTTCTACTCAAACGCATGCCTGGGTTATGATCCTATCTTTACATCGCGGCTTTAAGGATTTTTGACGAGTCTTTGAGTTCTTTCAGTCACGATTTCTGAAAGGGACATCGTCTTTTCCACTTCATAGTTTAAATAGTAAATTGAGATTAGAATTAATATTGAGCGGAGTTAAGTTCCAACTCCTTTCCTGATTATTTCACTACCTTCGCTCCAAAATAATAGTTGATGACAGAAGAAATCAAAGTAGTAAGCTACTGTGTAGGCATGAGCATTGCGGGGAGTTTAATGCAACAAGATCTGGAAGAGGTTAATCCGGATGTTATGGCACAAGCCATTCGAGATGTGTTTGAAGGTAAGCAGTTGCCGTACCAGCCTGAGCAAGCGAATGATATTATTCAGCGATACCTTGAAGTTGCAAGTTTAAGCAAGTACGAGGCAGTAAAGAAGGAAGGGGAGGAATTCCTGCAAAAAAATTCCTTGCGTGAGGAAGTGTTTACTACTTCCAGTGGACTTCAATACGAAGTACTAAATAAAGGAAATGGTCCAAAACCAGGACCGACAGATGAGGTGACAGTTCATTATCATGGTACCCTGATAGATGGGGTCGTTTTCGATAGTTCTGTTCAAAGGGGACAACCTGCAACCTTCGGTGTTCATCAAGTAATTGCCGGCTGGACAGAAGCCCTTCAGTTAATGTCGGTTGGCTCCAAATACCGTTTATTTATCCCTCAAGAATTAGCGTATGGTGCGAATCCTCATCCTGGTGGACCAATTAAGCCAAATAGTGCGTTGATCTTTGATGTTGAACTTTTAAGTATTGCGTAATGAAGTTTTTATTTTACATCATGACCGGTTTGTTTCTCGTTTCTTGTGCTGGTAAAGCAAAGACAGTAGAAGAAAAGGTTGAGTTAAAAACAACGAAAGACACATTGTCTTATGTATTAGGAGCAATGAATGCAAAAACTATTGTTGGTAACTCGGATCCGAATATCGCTCGTTTGGATCTCAATGAGGTTGCTAACGGATTTTCGATAAACTTGAACAAAAACAAACCTGAGGATTGTGAAAATACGTTGAAAAAACTTTTCGGTCCGAACTTTCAGGATTTCGATTCAACCTATGCCAAGGAAGGAGCTCAGTGTTTGGGGAAATTAACAGGTTATGCATTTTACAAGGATATTGTTAAAATGGGGGGGCTTAGGAATCTTGATTTAAAAATGGCTACAGTAGGTTTTCGACACGGGTTGTTGAAGAAAGACACAATCCTGTCAGATGCCCAGAAGCAAACTACTGTTCAGAATTTTCTTAAGTCTCTTAATGAAAAGAATGGCAAAGCTATGATGGCAAAGGCACGTCAGATCAAAGGAGCACAAGTTTTTGAAAATGGCATTGTGATGCAGGTAGTTCAGGAAGGCGTTGGTGGAAGTCCTACGGCTACAGATGATGTTAAGGTGGAATACATACTTACCTCTGCTGTTGGGGATACCATTCAAAGCTCATACGCGATGAAAGCACAAAAAGGGTCAAAAGAACCGGTTGCACTTCAACTGAATGGCGGAGTTATCCCTGGGTGGATTTTCATTGTTCCGAAAATGAAAAAAGGAGGTAAATACCGTGTTTACATTCCTTGGGAATTGGCCTATGGTGAGCAAATGGGACGTGAATCACTCTGCTTTTTGATTGAATTGGTCGATTATGCCAAAGAAGGGACGTTTGTAAAACCTCAGCCACAAATGGGTGTGCCTCAACAATAAGTTACAAAAGAATTAATTTTCGTCAGAGGTTTCATCGTCAGATGGAGCCTCTTTCTTTTTATGAGGTAGCGGGAAGAAAAAGGTGATTCGATAGAGTATAGGCAATCGACGGACAATTTGTCCCGTTTGAGGGTCTTTGATCGTAATCATGTACGCATTTCGGTACGGACTATTTAAGGCGTTTATCAAATCATAGTATAACCCGAAATTAAGTCGTACGAACCCATTGAATTCTTTCGAAAATCCACCGCAAATAAAAATTGTTGGAATTGCTCTCTTGAAGACAGCCAAGGTATCCACGAAGATGTTTTTGTTTTGAATGACCTCTGCTTCTACACCTCCGAATACAACATTTCCATATCTTCCGTGCGCGAAGAGTCCTGCTCCCCAGTTTGTGAAGCTGAACTTTTGTGTGGAGTAGGTTGGTGTAGACCATGCCCTGTTGAATCGAATAGAGGGACCAAAAATAAAATTCTCAGATGTCTTAAGTCCGAATTTAATTCCGCATCCTGCTGCTCCCCCCAGATTAGAAGCGTTTAATGATCCATCGATGCCAATTTCTGTTCCTTGAAGAAATTGGGCTCTCAAATTAAAAATAAGAGCAATTTGTAGAAAAGCAAAAAAGAACAGACGTTTCATACGACAAAAATACATTCTTTTGAATTTTTCAAAACTTTTTAACCATTGTCTTTTGGATTACAGGCTCGTGTATCTTTATGACAAATTTTAAAAGAATGCAATTACTTGACGGTAAACGGTCGGCTGAGGAAATTCGTAGGGAATTAGCTGAGGCTGTGCAACAACGAAAGCGGGAAGGGAAGAAAATTCCTCATCTTGCTGCGGTTCTGGTTGGTAATGACGGTGGTTCATTGACCTATGTGGGGGCAAAAGTCAAGGCATGTGAGCAGATTGGTTTTGAAAGCACTCTGATTCG
Organism: Crocinitomicaceae bacterium; assembly: GCA_044355195.1. GTDB lineage: Bacteria > Bacteroidota > Bacteroidia > Flavobacteriales_D > Crocinitomicaceae > M0103. The sequence continues at coordinate 11,378 of JBIKYP010000067.1, forward strand.
TTACGACGAGAGTGTTCCTGAGGAAATACTTTTAGCCAAGGTTCATGCCTTGAACGAGGATAAAAGTATTGATGGCTTTATTGTGCAATTGCCCCTTCCTGATCACATAGACGAAATGAAAATTACACAAGCCATTGATCCAAAAAAGGATGTTGATGGTTTTCATCCGGTAAATTTGGGTAATATGGTGTTGAATCTTCCCGGGTTTCTTCCGGCTACGCCTGCAGGGATTGTTGAATTGCTAAAGAGATACGATATTGAAACAGAAGGAAAGAATTGTGTGATTATAGGGAGAAGCAACATCGTTGGGATGCCCTTAAGTATCATGTTGGGAAGAAATGCAAATCCCGGTAATTGTACGGTTACGTTGGCACATAGTAAAACCAATGACCTCGCGGATATTTGTTTGAACGCAGACATTCTGATCGCTGCAATCGGACAACCGGGGTTTGTAACAGCGAATATGGTGAAAGAAGGGGCAGTAGTCATCGATGTTGGCACCACCCGTGTGCACGATGCTTCGCGGGCCAGAGGTTGGAGATTAAGAGGTGATGTCGATTTTGAAAATGTCGCTCCGAAATGCTCATTTATCACGCCTGTACCCGGAGGTGTTGGTCCGATGACCATTGCTTCTTTGATGATTAATACACTGAAGGCTATGGAATTAAAAGGTAAATAAATTTGTTTTTTTACCCTAGATAGCTTCCGGTATTCAATAATTTTTAATTTTGGTAAGTAATTAATAGGTGTCTTATGAAACGTACAAAATTTTTATTTTCGATTGGTTTAGCGACAGTTTTATTCAGTTCATGCGGTTTATTCAATAAGGGTAAATTAACCTATCAGAAAAACACAGAGGAGCAGAATACGGCAAGAATTCAAAAATCTTCACCAATGAACCATGTAAGTTCGCAAGATGATTTGTCTATGTTGAATGATTTGAATTCTGACATAAATACATCAGCATCTCTTGAGATTAATCAGGATTTGGCAACAACTTCGGATGATATTTCTGTTGCAAAAGATGACTTTAACAAAACAAAAGAAATCCGTAACGAAATCAGATTTACTCACATCAATGCTCATGTCCAAGGAGCCTCAAAAACGGTGAATAAAAAAGATAAAGGTCTGACCTTCTCTCAG
>JBIKYP010000094.1:0-8342 GCA_044355195.1 Crocinitomicaceae bacterium
GATATGATTCGTTGTTTTTTGTCGTTCTCTGCAGCTCGTTTAATCAGTGCATAATCTTCTTTGAGATTTGCTCTGTGAGGTTCAGTACGTTTCATTAGCCGAACTATTCGAATGCCTTGTTTGTGATCGAAAACATTCATATAAAGGTTGGGCTGCGATATATCCCCAACATTCATGGAGTTGGTAATCAAAAAGATTTGTTGATCCACTTGGTTGAGATCTTCCATGTCCCAAGTTTGTTCTCCGGTGATAGGATTGGTAATAATTCCCTTATTCTGCATCGTTGCCTCATCATTGGAATAAAGACGAACGGCCTCATCCCAAGTTAATTTCTTCGCATTGAGTTGAGCGAAGCAAGAATCCATTAACGCTGATGATTTAGCTAATTCCTGTCCACTAAATTCAGGTGTTATTAGTATGTGACGACATACATAGTCATCCCCTTTGCGACTAACGAGTTTTACGATGTGGTATCCGTAAGTTGTTTCAAAAACATCTGAAATATCTCCTAGCGAGAGCGAGAAGACAGCAGCTTCAAACGGTGGAACCATCATGCCACGTGTAGCCTCGATTTTTCCCCCGTCACTTGCACTTCCCGGATCCATAGAGTGTATTCTGGCTTGAGTCTCAAAGGTTTTACCTCCAATAATGTTATTGCGTATGTCTGTCAGTTTATCGTAAGCTCTTTTTTTATCTTCATTCGTAATTGAAGGATAATGAACAATTTGCTGAAAACTTAATTGGGAATTGATTAATGGAATGGAATCCGTCGGTATGGTAGTATAAAAGGTTTGTACTTCTTTAGGGGTTACTGAAATATCTTTCGTTATTGTCCGCTCCATTTCGTTAGCAAGTAACTTGTCTTTGATGGCCTGACGAAACTCGTCTTTTATTTCATTCACCGTTTTTCCATAGAATGTTTCCATTTCTTGTCGACTTCCGATCTGATTTTCAATAACACGAATCCTGTTTTCCATTTCAGCATCCACCTGCTCATCTGAGATAACCAAACTGTCAATTTTGGCCTGGTTGACTAACAATTCTTGAAACATGAGTTGCTCGAGAATTTCACAACCTAATGACGGGCCTACTTTAATTCCGGATGCAATTGCCTGTTGTTTCTGATTTTCAATATCGGACAATAAAATGATATTATCTCCAACTTGTGCTGCTATTTTATCTACTGCAATACCCGTGTTTTGTGCAAAAATATTGGATATAAATACTATGAAAGTAAGAGATGCGAAAAGACGATTGATGCTATGTGTAAATCCGAACAAGTCAACTATTATTTTCCTAGTGAATACAGAACCTCGTAGTTAATTTTTAGCGAATGCTTTGATGACAATTCTTCCAGCCAAACTTTCTCGAGATAATTTTGATAGTCAGAAGTAATTGCTCCCCTGGCTTCCGAAAATTCCTTTGGTTTGGGATCCAGAATATCATTAACCTTGACAACGTAGAATTTTCCGTCAAAATTGTATGCTTTATTGACTCCTTTAGATAGGCCTTGTCCCTTTAGAAAATTGGTAGTTTCAATGTCAAATTTGTTTGTTCTAACCCGAAGATTCAATTCACTGTCCTTATTTATACTTTCAATAACATGTTTTGAATTAATCGTATCATTTTGAATCATAGCGAATACCTTATCGGCTATTTTTGAGTCTGCACATTCATACACCACAGCATCTATTCGTTTTCCCCAGACATAGTTCTTACGATCAGATTCGAAAAAGTTTTTCAATCCTACCGTATCCTTTATCGCTTTGTTCCATACTTTCTCTTGCATGATTTCATATAAAAGTATACCATCGTGATACTCAGTTATAAGCGCCTTGTAATCAGGGTATTTAGTTGGCAATTTGGATTCTTCATAACCCAAAATTCGCTCTTTCTCCCAGTTTTTAAATTGCTGATTGACAACTATTTCGTTTTTGTCTTTTCTTATTCCTCTGTAGTTCAATTCCATATATCGGGCAAAATCTTGCTGTCCGAATTGCTGGCCATCCAAAATAAACAATGGTTTGTCTGATTTAAGTTTATCAGCTTTCCATTTCCCGATGTAATAGCTGGTGTCCATATTTTTTACAAACCAATTGAGAGACTTTTTCGATGTGTTTTCATAGCCGTAAGTTGATTTTAATTTAGACACAAACGAATCTTGAGTTTTTTTGGATCGTTCATCTTTATTCACTTTCGATTGAAGTTCCTTTTTCATCTCGTCAAAAGACTTGACATCAGTCCATTCGAGACGTTTAATGATGTGATAACCGTATTCTGTTTTAATAGGTTTGCTGAAATCGCCATTGTTTAGAAGTGTAAATGCAGCATCTTCAAATGATGGTACCATTCGAGTACTCGTACCTGTTCCAAATAAAGGAAGTTCACCTCCTTTTTGATTAGAAGAAGGGTCATCAGAATATTCTTTTGCTAAAACCTCGAACTTTTCTCCTGACAATAATTTGTTGTATATTTCATTTATTTTTTTGTCAGCGTTTGCAATTTCTTCAGAAGTTGCATTTTTTGATACGGCAACCATGATGTGTGCTGTTTTTATGGTTCCTCTAGCCGGACGTTTATCTGTTATCTTCAGAATGTGATAACCAAATCTTGTTCTGAAAGGATTGGAAATAGAACCAATCGCTGTGTTGTAAGCTTTATCCTCAAAAGGGTAAACCATTTGAAAAGCAGTGAAATATCCCAGGTCTCCTCCATTGTTTACAGCTGAAGGGTCGTCGGAACCATTTTTATCCTTGGCAACGGCCGCGAAGTCTTCCCCTTTTTCAATACGAGCTTTTAGGCTTATGATTTTGTTCCATGCGGCGAGAGTGTCCTGAGGTGAGGCACTACCATCGAGCTTGATCAAAATATGAGATGCTCTTATTTCTGTTTTTGTTCTTTCATAAGCTTCCTGGACCAGAGCTTTATTCTGAACTGAATCAATTAAATAGGGGAGTGCTAATTGCTTTTTATAGCCCTCGAATTCTTTTTTGAGTTTTGGAATCGTGTCGTATTTTAAAGTTTCAGCTTCAGCTACTTTTAACTTGAACTTCCTGTATAATTCAAGATATTCATCCAAGGAGGCCTTGTCATATTTCGGTTTTGAGTTGTTCTTAAGGTAAATTTGCAGAAACTCAGATTTTAAAACGGGTTTTCCATCTATTTCCAGCAATACAGGGTCTGATTGTGAGTAGCAGAACGTTATCGAAGTAAAGAATAAGAAAAATGAAACTATCTTTTTCATATGTAAATAATTTGTCTTTTAAAGGTTATAGGAAATAGGCAATGTTAATTTCATCGGTGGTTAACTTCGTTGTATGATTAGCAAGTGCGCTATTTGTTTGCATGACTATTTAATGGATTTATTTTTTTAGCGAACCAAATTTAGCAGTGGTTTGAAAAGAATGATTGTTTTTAACGTTTATTTAATACTATAATTCGGGGCTTCACGTGTAATAGTTACGTCATGCGGATGCGATTCCCGAATACCCGATGATGTAATCCTAACAAATTGAGCTCCTTTCAATTTGCTTATAGATTCGGCGCCACAATATCCCATCCCCGCTCTAAGCCCTCCGATAATTTGGTACATAACCTCCACAAGATGGCCTTTATATGGAACGCGTCCGGAAATTCCCTCAGGTACAAGTTTCTTAATATCATCTTCAGCATCTTGAAAGTATCGATCTTTTGAACCTTTTTGCATGGCTTCCAGCGATCCCATGCCTCGGTAGGATTTAAATTTTCGTCCCTCGTAAATAATTGTTTCTCCGGGCGATTCCTCCACGCCTGCAAACATAGATCCTACCATAACCGTATCTGCTCCAGCTGCAATTGCCTTAACAATATCCCCTGTATACCTTATTCCTCCATCAGCGATTACTGGAACACCTGTTCCTTCTAAGACTCGTGCTACATCGTTTACTGCAGACAACTGTGGAACACCCACTCCTGCAATAACCCTCGTAGTACAAATGGAACCCGGACCGATGCCAACTTTTACACCGTCAGCTCCGGCTTCCGCAAGGTATTTAGCTGCTTGAGCAGTAGCAATGTTACCTACAATTACCTCAAGGTTTGGATAGGATGATTTGACTTCTTTAAGCTTATCGACAACGCCCTTGGTGTGACCATGTGCTGTATCAATAACGATAGCATCTACGCCGGCATCCATTAAGGCAGCGACCCGATCTAATGTGTCGTGCGTAACACCAACAGCAGCGGCAACACGCAGTCGACCATAGGAGTCCTTACATGAATTCGGGTGTGTTTTTACTTTTATAATATCCCGATAGGTGATTAGTCCGATGAGTTTGTTCTCACTATCAACAACAGGTAGTTTTTCTATTTTATTCTCCTGGAGAATCCCCTCTGCTTTGGATAAGTCGGTGCTGTCATAGGTCGTTACGAGATTGACAGAGGTCATGACTTCCCTAATCGGACGGGATAGATTTTTTTCAAACCTTAAATCTCGGTTTGTAACAATTCCCTGAAGAATTTTCTTGGCATTGACAACCGGAATCCCGCCAATACTATTCTCCTTCATGAGTTGAAGAGCATCTTTTACAAAAGCATCTTCTGATAAAGTTACCGGATCAAGAATCATTCCGCTTTCCGATCGTTTAACTTTACGTACTTCCAGGGCCTGCTCAGCAATAGTCATGTTTTTGTGGATCACACCCATTCCGCCTTGTTGCGCAATAGCTATGGCAAGTTTAGCTTCGGTAACTGTATCCATGGCAGCGGATACGATAGGTGTATTTACTTCGATGTTTCGGGTAAGTTTACTTTTAAGTTGAACATCTCTGGGAAGAACGTCCGAATAGGCCGGTACAAGTAAGACATCATCGTAGGTTAAGCCTTCTTTGATCTCATGAATGTTGGTCAGTGCCATTGAACTTATTTTGAAATAAATTCCTGCAAAAATAGTAATATTTTGCGAGTTAAAAACGGGGAGTTAGGATGTTAAATTTTTGAAAAATTTAGAATACTTCAGGATTAAAAGCGTACTCTTGTTTTTGAAAGTACATGATGAAAATTTCGTTAATTTATATCTTCTCTTTGATGGCCGGTTTAATGACAGTCGCTCAAACCCCTCTAAAAACATCCGATTCGACAAGATTCATTCAACTATCCGGCGTGGCAATTTCTGAAGGAGATTTGAATCCGCTTCCTTACACAACCGTTTATGATCGTTCGATTCGCAAAGGAGTTATCTCAGATTATTATGGGTTTTTCTCGACCGTTGTATTTCCGGGTGACACACTATTGTTTTCATCTTTCGGATACAAAACATCTACCTATATTGTTCCTGATAGCCTCAAAGACAATAGGTATTCAGTAATTCACATGTTACAGCGTGATACAATAAATTTGCCTTCGGTGACCGTTTACCCCTGGCCATCTCGGGAGGACTTTGCACGCGCTTTTGTTGAAATGGAACCTTATGATGATGCAATTCGAAGGGCGCAGCGGGAATTGTCCGGAGAAGCACTCGCTTTTGTTGCCGCCAGAATTGAAAACGATGCATCTATTGCATACGGCTATGCGACCAATCAACGTAATACAAAGTTGTATACAAATGGCCAATTACCGATAAACAATCTGCTTAATCCCTACTCATGGGCAAAATTGATACAAGATTGGAAAGCGGGCAAGCTATCAAGACAATAGCGCTTCTTAAACTTGGCGGTTCTAAATGAGTATTAAATAGCGTAACACAAAAAGTATTTTTCAACCGGAGAAGCTAAAGCCGAAATATTCAGATTATCTGACGCCTCAGTGAGATCAGTGACTTCTCCACTCTTCATCAGGACATTGATTTTTTGTAAGTTTTGATTGTAGGCATTGTTGCTCAGAACGTCGGAGTATACGAAAAAGTCAACTTCTTTGTCGACCAATCCGATCTCTTTTGAAACGCGATTTTTTTCGGTCTGAATGCGCTCTTCACTGAAGGGTTCCCGTGAGATTTCAATTTTGAACAGATTTCTATTTACAAGTCTTCCGGATAGGGAAGAGAGAATTTTGTCAGAATGCTTTTGCCAGACTTTCAAGGCACCAAGAATATCATAATCATCGAGTTCAGCAAAATAATCTAACGTGACCGCATCTTTTTCGAAATCCCTTTTCAAAACATCGTTTTTCAGGAAATAGGCTAATGCCGGACTTGCGAAGAGAACCTCACCATTTTTTGTAAGCTGTTTAGCTCTTCTTAGTGCATGAATCAGCATGAATTCGGCAGCTACAACCGTTTTGTGAAGGTAGACCTGCCAATACATCAAACGTCGCGCTACGATAAATTTCTCCGTAGAGTAGATACCTTTTTCTTCAATTACCAAATTACCGTCAAATACATTTAGCATTTCGATTAAACGATCGCTTCCAATAATTCCTTCGCTCACACCCGTGTAAAAACTGTCGCGGTTCAGATAATCAAGTCGATCCATATCGAGCTGACTCGAAACGAGTTGGTAAAGAAATGTTTTTTGGTGCTGATTTTTAAATATCAAAAGGGCTCTATTGAGGTCTTCTCCAAATTGCTTGGCAAGTCGATTCATGAAAAATCCCGAAATTTCCTCATGACTAACCTTATTGACAATGTCATACTCCAAGGCATGACTAAAAGGGCCATGACCAATATCGTGAAGCAAAATAGCGATTAGTACGGCACGTTCTTCCTCAGATGTGATTTCATGTCCCTTTCGGCGTATGGTACTAATTGCCTGTGTCATTAGGTGCATTGCTCCCAATACATGATGAAATCGGGTGTGTAGCGCTCCTGGATAGACGAGATGACTCATTCCTAATTGCATGATCCGCCTAAGTCTTTGAAAATATGGATGCGCTATGATATCGAAAATAAAATCATCAGGAATTGAAATAAAACCATAAATAGGATCGTTAAAAATTTTCTTTTTGTTATTCCAATATAAGTTTGGGTTCAAATCCATACATTTAAAAAAAATCAAACATAAGAAATATAGCGAAGATGCAGGTCAAAATACTTTGGGCGGATGATGAAATAGAATTGTTGAAGCCACATATCATTTTTCTTGAATCTAAGGGGTATACAGTGGATTCCGTAAATAATGGCAGAGATGCTGTGGAGAGGAGTAACCTTCAAGATTATGATATCGTTTTTTTAGACGAGAATATGCCCGGAATTTCTGGCTTGGAAGCCCTTAGTCGAATCAAGGAGATGAAACCTCTCGTTCCGGTGGTCATGATCACTAAAAGTGAAGAAGAACATATTATGGAAGAGGCTATAGGAGGTAAAATTGCCGATTACCTGATCAAACCGGTTAATCCGAATCAGATATTATTGAGCATAAAGCGTAATCTGGATCAAAATAAGCTCATTTCACAAAAGACCAACTTAAATTATCAACAGGAGTTCCGACAATTAGGCATGCGTTTGGGAGATAAATTGGATGCTACGGATTGGTCAGATCTGTATGCTAAGTTAGTTTATTGGGAGTTGGAGTTGGAGAATACTGAGGACGGAGGGATGCGCGAGATTTTGAGCATGCAAAAAAAAGAAGCGAATAAACTGTTTTCCAAATTTGTGGAGAGCAACTATCAGGATTGGCTAAATCATGGTACATCAGAAGCTCCCCTGTTGATTCATAGATTAATGAAGGAACGAGTTCTTCCTGCCTCGGAAAATAGAAAAACGTTCGTACTCGTAATAGATAATCTTCGTTATGATCAATGGAAAGTTTTACAGCCGGTCTTTTCACGATTTTTTACGATAGAAAGTGAAGAGGTTGTTTATTCTATTTTACCAACGACGACACATTACGCACGAAATGCATTTTTTTCGGGCCTAACCCCATTAGAAATTTCAAAGCGGTTTCCGGATCTATGGAAAAATGAGGAGGATGAAGGGGGGAAAAATGCGCATGAAAGGGATTTTTTGGAGGCCAACTTAAAACGATTGGGGAAATTGGTTAAATGGTCTTACAACAAGATTACAAACCTTGATGCCGGCAGGCGACTTTCTGACCATTTTAATGAACTAAAAAGCAACGAGTTAAATTTTATAGTCTACAACTTTGTGGACATGCTTTCTCATGCCAGGACTGAAATGGAAGTGATTCGTGAATTGGCCTCTGACGAACGCGCTTATCGTTCGTTGACGTTATCCTGGTTTGAGCATTCTCCACTGATTGAAATTGTAAGAAAAATTGCTGAATCAGGATCACGATTGATAATTACCACAGATCATGGCACAGTAAAAGTGTCTCATCCTGTTAAGATTGTTGGTGAGAGATCTACCAATAGTAACTTGAGGTATAAAGTGGGTAGAGGATTATCATACAACTTAAAAGAAGTATGTAAAG
>JBIKYP010000021.1:0-28874 GCA_044355195.1 Crocinitomicaceae bacterium
AAAGTACCTGATCCATCTCATTTTCAGCTTCCTGGGACTAAACTTGCCTCCGAATTCGTTTTCACCAGACAAAATGATTATTTTGTATATCCCAATAACTACAACCATTTTGTTCACTATTATGCGAATACATTTCAGCATGGGGGTATTTCACTGGAAGAAATACTCATACCCTTTGTTGTTCTTGAACCGAAATAGTGTAATTTCAGATAATTTACAATTTGAGCCTACACAAATTCACCTCTAATTTTCGTTTTGAAACTTAACTCCAAAGTAAACTTTTAGATTAGATCGCTGATTGTCATTTCTATTTTTTAACAAAGATGCAAAACGAACTTCGTGATCTGTTTTGATTGTGGTATATTTGAAACTATTGAAGTAATAGGAATGCAATTTATAATTCATAGCATGAGCCATCTTCCCCAATTTGCTAAGCGATTTTTGGATGAATATGGTCATCGCTCTTGTTTTGCTTTTTACGCGGAGATGGGGGTAGGAAAAACCACAATCATAACGGCGATATTAAAGGCTATGGGAGTCAATTCACCAGAGGGTTCACCAACCTATTCATTGGTTAATGTATATGCCAGTCCGCTCTATGGAAAGATTTTTCACTTCGATTTGTATCGCTTGAAAAACGTTACAGAAGCTTACGATATCGGTATAGAGGAAATGTTGTATGGAGGTGACCTCTGTTTCATTGAATGGCCCGAAAAAATCGCTCAATTCTTGCCTGAAAATACAGTAAGTGTTTATATTCTTATGAATGAGGATAATTCACGAACCCTAAATGTTGAAGTATGATTACAGACCCGGAAATACTTAAAAAGTTGATTAGTCAGGGTGCCTTGTTGCCCAAAGAGGAGATGCTTGAGATCTCTCGTAAAAAGGGTCAACTCTTCATTGGTATTCCTAAGGAAATTACGTTTCAAGAACGAAGAGTGGCGCTTGCTCCGGAAGCTGTATCCGTTTTGGTTGCGAACGGTCACCGGGTAAGGGTTGAGTCTAAAAGTGGTGAACTTTCCGGTTTCACTGATCGAGATTACAGTGAGGCCGGGGCAAAAGTCTGTTATGATCCTAAAGAAATTTTTGAATGTGATATCATTTTTAAAGTAGCTCCACCATCCGAGGATGAAGTAGATCTAATGTCTGGAAATCAAACGCTTATATCAGCACTTCAATTATCTGTCCACCCAAAATCACTGCTTCAAAAATTAATGCAAAAAAAGGTTACTGCTATTGCGTGGGATTACATCCGTGATGATTCAGGACTTTTTCCTGTAGTACGAACAATGGGAGAAATAGCCGGAACAACCTCTATTCTAATTGCCGGCGAACTGTTATCGTCTTTTTCTGAGGGTAAGGGGGTCATGTTGGGAGGAATTGCCGGGGTAACTCCAGCAGAAGTTGTAGTTATCGGCGCCGGAACAGTCGGGGAATTTGCTACACGTTCAGCTATCGGACTGGGAGCAAATGTAAAGGTATTTGATAACTCATTATCCCGACTGCGTCGACTTCAAAATGACCTTGGAAGAAGTATATATACATCTGTATTGAATCCAAAAGTCCTTGAAAAGTCGCTTCGTCGAGCAGATGTCGTAATTGGGGCACTTAGAGCACCATTAGGCAGAACCCCATGTGTAGTGACAGAGGAAATGGTGGAGGGAATGAAAGCAGGATCTGTAGTAGTCGATGTGAGCATTGACCAAGGGGGGTGTTTTGAGACATCGCATGTTACAAATCACAAAGCGCCAACATTTGTTAAACATGGAGTAGTTCACTATTGTGTTCCTAATATTGCATCCAGGGTTTCGCGCACTGCATCATTTGCACTTTCGAATATTTTTCTACCCATTCTAATTGACATGGGAGACCATGGGGGGTGTAGAAATTTGATCAAAAGTGATCAAGGGTTTAGAAGCGGTGTTTACATGTACAAGGGCACCTTAACGAGTGAGGTGCTCGGAAAGGTGTTTGATCTTAATTACAAGGATATTGAACTTCTCATCTTGGGAATGTGACATGTATTTAACTCCACTTAAACTTCCGTCTGCGAACTTAAAGCTTACACGTGAGGCAGGAACAACCAAAGTTCGATGTTTGATTCGCAACAGACGGGTTGTGTTGACTCCTGAAGAATGGGTGAGGCAACATTTACTCAATTATATGATTTCTCATTTATATTATCCGAAAGGGTATATTGCACTAGAGTTTTCCCTTCGGTATAATGGATCTTTCAAGCGATGCGATATATTGGTGATTGATCATGTAGGAAATCCGTTGCTGATCGTTGAATGTAAAGCTCCTGAAATCAAAATAACTCAACACACGTTTTTTCAGGTAGCGAAATACGATAACACCTTAAAGGCCTGTAACTTACTCCTGACTAATGGTCTGACTCATTTATTCTTTTCAAAGTCAACAAGTAACCATAAATTGATTGTTCATGAAGAAATTTTATCTTGGAAAGATATTACGGCTCTTTAGTTAGTTTCCAATTTAAATTCGGACGTTTTGTGGAAAGCTAAATCCGGGTAGTCCTGTTCAGCCATAGTTAGTAAGAATTGGGTTTCGGCAAGAAAAACAAGATTTCCATCTTTATCTTTGGCCAAATGATTTGTTTTAGCCTTGACAAATGATTCAAGCTGTTCTTTATTCTGTGTTGTTATCCAACAGGCTTTACTATAGTTATTAGGAGCAAAGCGACAATTCGCGCCATATTCATGAATTAGACGATATTGAATGACTTCAAATTGCAATTGTCCAACGGTTCCAATAATTTTTCTGTTTCCGGGTTGTATCGTGAACATTTGTGCCACCCCTTCATCTGTCAATTGATTTATTCCTTTGTCGAGTTGTTTTGATTTCAGAGGATCCAGGTTAACCAATTCCATAAATATCTCCGGTGAAAAGGATGGAATACCTTTAAAGAATAATTTTTCACCTTCTGTAAGTGTATCACCAATCTTGAAATGCCCAGTGTCGTATAGACCTACAACATCGCCGGGATAAGCATCTTCAATAACACTTTTGTCCTGAGCCATGAAGGACGTTGGGTTTGAAAATTTAAAATTCTTATCTAATCTGACATGGTGATAAAATTTATTTCGCTCGAACCTTCCTGATACAATTCTTAGAAAAGCAATTCTGTCGCGGTGCTTTGGGTCTAGGTTGGCATGTATCTTGAATACAAATCCGGAAAATTTCGTGTCTGAAGGTTCAATGACTCTAACATCCGTTTCGCGCCCCATAGGTGAGGGTGAAATTCGAATAAAAGTGTCGAGCAACTCCTGAACACCGAAATTATTTACTGCTGAACCAAAAAATACTGGAGCAACTTTTCCATTCAAATAACTTGATCTGTCAAATTCGTCATAAACTCCATCAACAATCTCCAATTCTTCACGCAATTCGCTTGCAAATGCATCACCTATGACATCATTTAACATCGGATCATCCAAATTTTTAATAGAAATTATTTCCTTTTCACGTTTCGTTTTATTGGCCTGGAAAAGATTTAGGTCTTTATTATAAATGTTGTAAACTCCTTTAAATCGGTCTCCCATGCCTATGGGCCATGTAAGCGGTCTAACCCTGATATTTAGCTTTTCCTCGAGTTCATCCAACAAGGTAAAGGCATCTTTACCTTCACGATCCATCTTATTTACAAATATTATTACCGGAGTATTTCGCATGCGGCATACCTCCATGAGTTTTTCTGTCTGTGATTCGACACCATTCGCACAGTCGATTACTAGGATGACGCTGTCCACGGCTGTCAAGGTTCGATAGGTGTCCTCCGCAAAATCTTTGTGTCCGGGAGTATCAAGGATGTTAATCTGTTTTCCAGCGTATTCAAAAGCCATCACCGAGGTTGCTACAGAGATACCTCGTTGTTTTTCGATCTCCATAAAGTCGGAGGTGGCTGTTTTTTTGATTTTATTATTTTTTACGGCACCGGCGGTTTGAATTGCGCCACCAAAGAGAAGGAGTTTCTCTGTCAAGGTTGTTTTTCCCGCATCCGGGTGGGCAATTATCCCGAAGGTTCTTCTTTTTTCAATGGCTTCTGAATTTTTCATTTTGATGGGTAAAGGGGTACGAAAAAAGGAATCCAAGCGGATTCCTTTTGTAATTTGGGAGGGAGACGGGTCTCGAACCCGCGACCTTCGGAACCACAATCCGACGCTCTAACCAACTGAGCTACAACCTCCGTTTTGTGCCTGCAAATATAGATAAAATCCTATTTTAAGGAATTAGTTTAAGATTTTTTTTAAATTAGTCTTATATTTCTTTTACGTTTCTATGACCACAAAGCAGTTATTACTGAATGAGTTCGATAAAAGGGTTTTTGAGGAATCCTATGGTCGGCTTTATAAGTGCTTGTCTATGATTGATGAACGTGATCTTTGGCGATCTCCGGCAACAAATATTCCTGCTATTGGAAATCTCATTCTTCACATTTCCGGAAATGCGAGGCAGTGGATTCTTTCTGGACTTGGGGGAAAACCTGATAATCGGGATCGAGATCAGGAGTTTGTTGTTCAATCCAATATAAAGAAATCAGAACTAATCTTCTTACTTCAGACTATTCGAATAAGTTTGAGGTCAACTCTCGATGAAGCAGATGATTCTGAGATTTTAAAGGTTCACCACATTCAAGGGTTTAGTGTGACAGGATTTTCTATAATTGTTCATGTGATTGAGCATTTTTCTTATCATACCGGACAGATTACAACACTCACCAAATGGCTCACTCAAAAAAATACTGATTTTTACGAAGATATTGATTTAAATCAATTGAACAAACTCAACTGACGGTTCAGTTGTTGATAATTCCAATGAATAATTCATTTTTCAATTCATACTGGTTTTACTTTTGTAAAAAAATCTACTTTCTATATGATTAAAATCGGAGTTTTTGGAGGAGGACATTTGGGGAAGATCCATATGCGTCAGCTAAACGAATTGAAAGATCGTTTCGAGTTTGTTGGTTTTTTTGATCCGTCAGAAAATGCAGCTCGTGAGGTTCAAAAGGAATTCGGTTTTGTTCGATACCATGATGCTAACGAATTAATTTCTGAGGTCGATTGTGTTGATATTGTGACACCAACTCTAAATCATTTTGATATTGCTAGTCTTGCTTTGCGAAATAGTAAACATGTTTTTATTGAGAAACCTGTTACCGAAACTGTCGATGAGGCGCGTATTTTGATGCAGCTGACTCGTGAGGCCAATGTAAAAGTGCAGGTGGGACATGTCGCACGCTTTAATCCTGCATTTCAAGCGGCACGTCCGTATCTCAATAAAATGATGTTTATAGAGACACATCGCTTGGCAGAGTTTAATCCTCGTGGAACCGATGTTCCGGTGGTTTTAGATTTGATGATTCATGATCTAGATATTATTTTAAATGTGGTGAAGTCGGGAATAAAGCGCATATCTGCTTCAGGCGTTTCGGTAATAAGTGACACTCCGGATATTACAAATGCCCGAATAGAGTTTGATAATGGCTGTGTAGCTAATCTCACATCATCAAGGATTTCGATGAAAAATATGCGGAAATCCAGATTCTTTCAAAAGGACGCCTATATAAGCGTGGATTTTTTGACAAAAGAGTTGGAAGTGGTTAAATTGGATGAAGTGATTGGCGAGCCAAATCCATTAGATATTGTTTTTGATCCGGGTCTCGGAAAACCTGCTAAAAAGATTTATTTTGACAAACCGGAAATTAAAAGTACAAACGCGATAAGAGATGAATTGGCGTCTTTTTATGACGCCATTATTCAGGATAAAGTTCCTGTTGTCTCATTAGAAGATGGTTATAGAGCATTGGATGTTGCCCAGCAAATTATGGATAAATTGAAATTATCATCTTCGATACTGATCGACAATAATTAACCATTTATTACGTTTAACTTTATCCATGAAGTGTTTCTTTGGAATTTTAGCAACTATTTTTTTATTGTCAGGTTGCTCCAAAAACAACCCAGATCCGTCATGGCTTGAAGTGAGTGAGTGGACTTTGCTCAAAAATATGGATCTTGGGACTAATCAAGGGGAGTTAAGTCACAACTTTTCTGATGCCTGGGTGTATGTGAATGATAAAGTCATAGGAGTTTTTGAAGTGCCATTTAAAATACCTGTATTACAAAGTGGAATATGTAACATAAAGTTTTATCCGACGGTGAGAAATAACGGTATTTCGGCGAAAAAGAAAATTTATCCGTTTGTTGACCGTTATGAGATTACAGCAGAATTGGTAAAAAATCAAATTCTTAAAATCAATCCGGTTACGAAATACAAGTCAATTACCCAATTTTGGATTGAAGATTTTGAGGATGCTACCATAAATATTAACACAGATCCAACATCTAAGAATATCATGTCCGTCGGAAATGATCCGGCACTTATGAAATGGAATAGGTATGGTTTTGTTAGCCTCAATGAGATTACCTCCAATTGGATTGCATATACTTCAGAGGCTTTAAACTTACCTAAAGGTAAGGAAGTCTATCTCGAATTAGACTATTACAATACGAATGCTTTGAATACGGGTGTGATAGCTATTTCAAGCGCATCAGAATACAAGAATAACCCATACATCCAACTCAACTCACAGGCCTCTTCAGAGGTTCGTTGGAAAAAGATTCATATCGATCTGAAAGAAATAATATCCAACTCATCAAATGTAAATTCTTTTTTAATGTCTTTTCAAGCGGGTCTAGATGCAGGCGATTCTGATGGTCTGATTGTTCTCGATAACATTAAAGTGGTCTACTTCTAGGCTATGGAACGAAGCTTCACAGTTAAATATCTATTTTTCCTTGATTGGATATCTACTTCTGTTTGTTGGCTTTTGTTCTATTCTTTTCGAAAAGTGTACATTGAAAAATCTGATTTTCAAGTGGATAATTCTTTTTATTGGGGACTGATGGGTATCCCGCTTTTTTGGATATTGATTTATTATTTATTGGGTACATATCATGATGTAAAAAGACTGTATCGCATTAAAATTCTCAGTTTGACTGTCCAGGCAACTATCATGGGCTCAGCAACTATCTTTTTCATATTTCTGCTTGATGATCGAATTACGGAATATCAGCAGTATTATAGTTTGTTCTTTATTCTCACAATTCTACATTTTGGTTGCGTTTTACCTCTGCGTTTGCTTTTTGGAACCATACTTGTTTCACGTATCCATTCTGGAAAAGATGCATTTGTCACTTTATTAATCGGAGGAAGCGACAGAGCTGTTCGGATTTATGATGAGATTATGAAAGAACCAAAGCGAGTGCATCGGTTTGTTGGTTTTCTTTATATTAATGATGATGATAGACATTTGGAGCACAGACTTCCTTGCTTGGGACGTTTGGAGGATTTAGAGTCTATCTTACGCGAGTACAAGGTGGAGGAAGTGATCATCGCGCTTGAAAGTGTAGAACACGAAAAGTTGCAATCAATTATTTCCAGAGTGGGTAGAGGAGGGGGGATTTCTACAAAGGTATTACCTGATATGTATGATATTCTTTCCGGTTCAGTCAATATGAGTAATCTTTTTGGGGTTCTTCTTATTGATATAAGTTTACAAATGATGCCTATTTGGCAACAAGCGGTCAAACGATTTTTTGATGTAACTATCTCATTAATAGCGCTATTTATTTTTATACCACTTTATTTTGTTCTGGCCATCGCGGTCAAAATTTCCTCTCCTGGCCCCATTTTTTTCTTGCAGGAGCGCGTAGGGTTGAATGGTTGTTTATTCAAAATCATAAAGTTTCGCACAATGTACGTTGACGCTGAAAAAAACGGTCCACAACTTTCTTCCGCAACCGATACTCGTGTCACTCGTCTGGGGCGATTTTTAAGAAAATCTCGTCTGGATGAATTCCCCCAATTTCTTAATGTCCTTTTAGGGGATATGTCGCTGGTTGGCCCCAGACCGGAAAGACAATATTACATAGATCAAATTGTCCCTATTGAGGCTCAATTTCTGCATCTCACCCGAGTTCGTCCGGGAATTACTTCATGGGGACAAGTAAAATACGGATATGCTGAAAACATAGATCAAATGCTACAGCGAATGAAATATGATCTACTTTATTTAAAGAACCAGACGTTGGCACTCGATTTTAAGATTATGCTACACACGATTCTTATCGTATTGAAAGGCAAAGGCAAATAATCAGTTGATCTTAAAATGAAACATTTTTTGATTTTCAATAAAACCTTCCAATTGATCTCCTATTTCGATAGGACCAACTCCTTGTGGTGTTCCGGTAAAGATCAAATCTCCTGGTTTTAAGGTTATAAAGCGTGAAACGTACGCAATTATCTCATCCACAGAAAAAATCATATCCCGTGTATTTCCGGATTGAACCGTTTTACCATTGAGCAGAAGCTTGAAAGATAAGGATCGTAGGTCGACATCTGCTATAGGAAGGAAAGTGTTTGATATTGGAGCACTGTTATCAAAAGCTTTTCCAATCTCCCAGGGCAGGCTATTTTCCTTAGAGTATTGCTGTAAATCTCTAGCTGTAAAATCTATTCCTAGAGAAACAGATGAAAAGTATTTATGAGCAAATTTCGATTGTAAATACTTTCCGGTTTTGTCGATTCTTATCACAATTTCACATTCGTATTGAAGATTCTTGGTGAATTCAGGATAGTAAAAATCATTTCCGTCTCTAAGAATTGCTGTTTCAGGCTTTAGAAAAAATACTGGTGTACTAGGTATACCGGCATTCATTTCCCTCGCGTGGTCCGCATAATTTCTGCCGATACAGATAATCTTCATTCTACTTGAATTTATCTTTCAATGCCTGAAGTTTAGACTGATAGTCTAAACTGTCTTGATTCTTTTCATTGCGTTTAGAACGAATGCATTCCATTTCCTTTCTCAGACATTGTTTGGTATATAATGGAAAATCAGCATCCAGCATCCATCCGTAATAACCCGGTTCAATTGTCATTACTTCTTTCACCGTTTTTCCTTTATGCTTTCCAAAATTATATACAGCCTCATTATTTTCATTTAGAGCAAGTCTACCGGCAAAGTCTAACAGGTTGAATGAACTCCCTTTTGAAAAATCAGCCAAAAACGAAACGTCATTCGTAATGGATTCGTATCGCTCCAATTGAGCCAAAAGAACATCTAATGTTGCTTTTGTATCGTACAGGGCGCTATGAGCATTGTCTAAATTTTTATTACAATAAAATTGATAAGCGGCGGATAGTGTTCGCTGTTCCATTCGATGGAAAATGTTCTGAACATCAATGAACCGGCGCTGTGAAATATCAAAATCGGAGCCTATCCTCATTAATTCTTCCGCTAAAACGGGTATGTCAAATTTGTTTGAATTGTACCCGGCTAAATCTGAATTACCAATAAAATCGACAACCTCATGAGCTATTTTTTCAAATTTTGGTTCGTTCATAACATCATTATCCGTAATTCCGATGATAGCGGAAATTTCTTTCGGGATAGGTAAGCCGGGGTTTACTCGTCGGCAATAAGATGTTTCTGTACCATCAGGATCAATCCGAATAATGGCTATCTCAACGATTCGATCCTTCGTTATATTTACGCCGGTAGTCTCTAAATCGAAAACGGCTAACGGACGATCTAAGTTTAACCTCATGATATCAATGCTTTATGATTCGGAATTCGATTCTCCGATTGGCTTGATGTTCTGCTTCGGTACAATTGGAAATGATGTCGTCTTCACATTCGCAATTGTTGACTAGCTGAGTTTCTCCATAGCCCTTCGCTGTCATCCTTTTGGGGTTAGTTATTCTTGATTTAATATAGGATGTAGCAGCTTTTGCGCGTTTTTGAGATAGATTTAAATTATAGGATTTTGAACTTCGGCAGTCTGTGTGTGATCCTAATTCAATCTCAACCGTTGGGTTGTTATTTAATGTTTTGACAATTTTGTCCAACTCAATTTTAGCTTCAGGAGTTAATTTTGCTTTGTCAAATTCAAAGTAAATCGCATTCAATTCAAGTGTTTTTGCCAGGTCAATACCGACTTCTTTTTGTTCAATTAGGTAATATAATTGATATTTTGTAATTGTATCAAGTGTCAGGCTCCAATCAAAAATCTGAATGATGTAGTTTTCTTTTGATATCGTTATCTCATAGTCAAGCATTTTTCCAAAAAGTTCTTTTTGCAATACCTGAGAAACGAAGTGTCCGGTTTGATCCGTGCGAACAGAATCTGTGATTATTCCTGAAGAGCGGTCTTTAAAAGTAATCAGGGCATTTGCTATGCCTATGTTTGTATTCTTGTCAGCGACTATTCCGTCTAGCGAATAGTTTATATCAGGTACAATAATTTTACGTTCTTTATCTAATTCAACTCGAATTGGGATCTCCTGATAATCATTCTTACATTCGGTGCTGAAAGTCGTTTTGTAAATTGTTTTACTGAGAGAGTCAAGTTTAAACGTAATTTCATAATCTCGGCAATCAATCAACAGACTTACAAAGACACCATCTCTAATTCTTGGTGTTACTGTTTTTTCGTAATCCAGGTCACAATTGACACATTTCACAACTGCGACAATACCTTCTGGAATGATTGAACCATCAGAGGTTTGTAAGCTTGCCTTAAGTAGAGCAAGATTCCCTAAACGAGACGAGTCGTATTGGATTTCATAAATATCTCTATCACCAAATCCATCCCCTCGAAATGAGGCGAGGTATCCCTTGGAACCATCAGCTGTGGCCGTGTAAAAGAGGTCGTCTCCCGGTGTATTAATAGGATAACCAAGGTTGATAGGGTTGGACCAATTCCAGTCCTCATCTCGAATAGTAACAAAAACATCAAAATCACCCATGCTATTCGGACCGTTGCTTGAAAAATAAAGCGTTTTGTTGTCAATGGACATAAACGGCGCTTCCTCGTCATAAGGAGTATTGATATTTGGACCGAGGTTCATGGGCGGACTCCAAGTTCCATCAGGAAATTTTACCATCCGGTAAATGTCACTTCCTCCGAGTCCTCCCGGACGGTCTGAAACGAAGTAGATCTGCAGGCCGTCAGGTGTAAAAGTACAATGCTTCTCCTGGTATTTGGTTTTTAAATTATTGTAAGTCAATAAAGCAGGCTCACGAAACTTATTCTTCCGAAAATCTGAATAGTAAAGGTCTCCATTTTGGTACGTGTAAATTCTTCTTTCATCGGGTCTAATTCCAACAGTAGTTTCATTCAATTTTGCATCGCAAAATGACAGACGCTCAGGATCTAGCCATTGCTTCGTTTCATTATCTCGATAACTTACGTATATGTCCTCCGGAAAAATATTTAGTATTGGATCTTTGTATTCATTTGATTCATTATCAGGCCATTCTCTTCTTGACGTGAAATAAAGTGAACTGCCGTCAAATGATACTACCGGAGAATAATCAGGGTTAGATGAATTGATCTTCTTCCCGACATTGATTACCTTAACGCTTCTGGGGATTTCAATACATTTTTGAGCAACATCACATTGTTTTAGTCGCAATTCAGCTTCTTCGATCAAAACTGACTTTGAATCGGATTCTCTAATGAATCTACTGTAATATTTTCTTGCTTTATCTAATTGTTTATCATAGTGATAGCATCTTGCTAGATGATAAAGTGCATCTGTGGGGGCACTCTTTTCATTGGAGGAGTAAGCATCAAAAAACTTGTCGATATCTGTTACCGCCAATTGAAGGTAAGGCATGGCGCTTGTCCAATCATGACGAGAGTAAAGAATAATGTATCCTTTGCGATAGTTGTAATTTGCACTATAGGGATTTATCTCTAACAGTTTGTCCACAATTATTTCCGCAAAAAATAAATATCCCTCTTGCAAAATTCTGGAATTCTCTTTAACCAGTTCAAATTCAGAAGATTTATTTGCTAGTCGTCTAACTTCGTATTCGGTCTGCTGCGAGAATGATTGAAAAATAAATCCAATAAACAACAAGAAAATAAGATAATAACGCATTAGTTCAAGTTAAAATTCACGATTAGGATCAAACGACTCAAGGTAATCTGCTACGCGTCTAACAAAATGACCCCCTAGGGAACCATCGACAACCCTGTGATCGTAAGAGTGTGATAAGAACATTTTATGACGGATTCCAATGAAGTCTCCATGGGGTGTTTCAATCACTGCAGGCAATTTTCGTATTGCACCGAGTGCCAAAATTGCTACTTGAGGTTGGTTGATAATGGGGGTGCCCATAACGTTACCAAAAGATCCAACGTTTGTTACAGTAAACGTTCCACCCTGGATGTCTTCGGGTTTCAACTTATTGTTGCGAGCATTATTAGCTAACTCATTTACCGCTTTGGTCAGACCGGTAAGATTAAGGCGATCTGCATTTTTGATAACGGGAACAATGAGATTGCCCGATGGTAATGCTGTTGCCATTCCAATATTTATATCTTTCCGCTTGATAATGTTAGTGCCGCTAACTGATACATTAACCATTGGGAAATCCTTAACAGCTTTCACTATTGCCTCAATGAGTATAGGAGTAAAGGTTATATTTTCTCCTTCACGCTTGAGAAAGTCTTTTTTGTTTTTTTCTCTCCATTGCACAATTTCAGTTACATCTGCTTCTACAAAAGAGGTAACATGGGGAGAAACATGTTTTGACATAACCATATGCTCGGCAATAAGTTTGCGCATACGATCCATCTCAATAATTTCATCTCCAGGGTTTGGAACGACTATTGGGTCTTTTATATTCTGGATGAAGCTGTTCCCGGAAGGCACTTGAGCTTGAGTCGCGGTAGCGGTTTCAGTGGATGGAGGTGAAACAGGAATTGTTTTGTTAATAGATCTATTTTCAACAAAGGAAAGAATATCTTTTTTTGTAACTCTTCCTCCTTGTCCGCTGCCTTCCAATTTGTCTAACTCATTCATGGTGATGCCCTCTTTTTCGGCGATACTTCTCACAAGAGGGGAATAAAATTTATCTGACGATCCGCTTTTGAATATTTTGGATGTTCCATTCTCAACCTTCTCATTAACGATTTCAAAGGTTGAATCGATTTCTTTAAAAGCCTTAATCGAAATACTCGTTTCAGTTTCAGGTTCTGCGAATACTGCGCTTTCTCCATCCGTTGAAATCAGTGCGATGATATCTCCTACCTGTGCTACCTGGTCTTTTTCAAAGAATCGTTTGATTAAGACACCCCCTGCTTCGGATGGGAGTTCATTGTCCACCTTATCTGTGGCAACTTCTACAAGCGGTTCATCAAGTTCTACTTTTTCTCCTACATTTTTTAACCAATTGGTGATAGTAGCTTCGGTGACGCTTTCTCCCATTTTAGGAAGACGAATTTCAATTTGTGCCATAAGGTAACCTGTTTCAATTCATTTTCAGTCGCAAAAGTAAGCTAAAATTCTCTTTCAACAAATGACATTCAAAGGATTCATCTGTCAAGTTTACTCCAGGCCTTAGAAAGAATTGTCAAGTCTTTAGCTAACTTGTAATCTCGAGCGTAAATTAGATTTAGTTTGTCCGTCAATTCTGAAGTTTCGAATGAAAATTCATCGCTAGGGAATAGTATCCCCGGTTTTAAATTTAGCAAAAAAGTAGGGTCGAAAGAACTAACTTTGTTATATCCGACTATAGCGTATTTTCCTATCCAGACGGTAAGCATATTTTTCATAAATTGTCTTTTGTTTATGAAAAGCCATATCACAACAGGACTAAAAACGAGAAATAGAGTTGATATTAAAAGATCCAATATACGTTTGTTTCGCGCATTTTCCCGAAGGTTAACCGAATTGACATTCATGACATAATGGTTCCCTGCTGTTTCAATTGAATTGCTTCCAATCAAAGATAGTGAATCAGGTTGTGCGATTTTGAAATCAAGATTATCAGAGGGTATAAGCGTCATCCATTGAATAATTTCTCCGGCCGGAATGTTTTTTGCACAAAATACGATTTCGTGAATATCGTGAATCTTCACAATTTGATCTAGTTGTGAACTATTTCCGGCGAAGTCTTTCAATCGTTTATTGGAAGTTGAGACTCTAAAGATAAAATCTTTTTGAACTCCTGATTGACAAATAATATCTGTAACTCGATTTATTTCCTCTAGTTCACCGATGACAGCAAAACGCTTGTTTTTAAGTGGGAACAAATGGAATGAGTTCCCAATGGCTAAATGAAGATAAAATCTGGAAAGCATAAAATAGGTAAATACCCACAATGCTCCCATTAGAATGAAAAGGCGCGAAAACTGATAGTGTTTAGGTAGCAGACCGTAAAGCATTAGAATCAGAAAGGTTGATAGAACAATTCCGTTAATAATTTTCCTAACTTTTATTGGTTTCTCATATCCACCATTTAAATATAGGCCTAATAACCAAATAAAAAGATAAACCGGTATTGACATATGAAGGACATAACTCGGAAATTCAACATTCATTTTTTCCCATTGTAACGTCATCGCAAACAATCCTGTTAACAGTATGGCGATATCAAAACAGGGTAGAATTGTCTTTTTAACGAATCGAGAGAGTATGGCCATTGCCGCCCTGACATAAATGGCTATATGAATGAGAGTGGAAAATAGTTGGGCATGTTGATTTGAAAAATGTTTTCGAGCGAAAATGATCATCGCATTGTAGAAAATGAAAACATAGTTTACTGAAGATTTCTTTGTGCTTTCGCCTTTGTAGTGAATTATCGTGGTTTCAGGGAAATAAAAATTCTTGAATCCTCCTTTGATTATGCGATACGAAAGGTCGATGTCTTCGCCGTACATAAAAAATGCCTCGTCCAACGGGCCTATTTGTTCAATTACAGATCGCCTTAGAAGCATAAATGCTCCACTCAAGATTTGAACTTCACTTGTTTTAAATTGACATAAATGTCCGGCATAATATTGTCCGAATCGCTTGCTGGAAGGAAATAATCTTGAAAGACCAAATATTTTGTAAAAGGCAACAGTAGGTGTAGGAAGACCTCTTTTGGATTCCGGAAGAAAACGCCCCTTTCCGTCGACCATACGAACGCCTAATCCCCCGGCTTCACGATGGTTATCCATGAAATCAATAATTTTCTTGAATGTATCTTCTTCAACAACGGTATCGGGATTTAACAAGAGAATATATTCCGATCCTGATTCTGCTATGGCTTGGTTGTTTGCTTTGGAAAAACCAAGATTTAATCTGTTTTCTATTATTTTGTATTCGTTGAATTTAGACTTAATCATTTCGACCGAACCATCAATTGAATTGTTGTCGACTACGATAACTTCACTATTTATATTTTTAAGGGCTGTTTTAACAGAATTTAAACACTGTTCAAGGAAGTGTTCCACATTGTAGTTTACAATGATTACTGCCAACTTATGTTTCACCGGATTTTTCAAATCAATTTTTTACAGCAATGCAAGAGATTTCAATAGGCACATCGAGAGGCAGTTTTGCCACCTGTATAGTTTCTCGAGCAGGCGGAATGGAATTGAAGTAGCCTTCGTAAATCGCATTTACAGACTTAAAATCATCCAAATTTTTCAGGTATATTGTACATTTAACAACATTGTCCAGATCCATTCCTGCTTCGCTAAGAAGTGCATTTATATTCTTGATTACCTGATGTGTGGCCTCTTCAGTGGAATCTGTAACTAATTCTCCTGAAAATGGATTCAGTGGTATTTGTCCGCTGACATAGAGTGTGTTACCTGATAGAATAGCTTGACTGTAAGGTCCAATGGGTGCGGGTGCACCTGAAATACGTATAGCACTTTTCATGGTTGATGTAATTTTCAGATGAGTCCTGTGTTCTTATTAGAATAGAATAAGTGAGCACAATCGATTGTTTTTACAAGTTTACAAAAACGATTGGAATTATGAGTAGGATAGAAAAGTTGCTTAATGAGTTTAATTACTTAAAATGCACCTTTTTTGTTGGCATGTTAAGCAAAAGTTTTTTATGGTGAAGATTTTCTCACTTCGAAAGTAGCTCTAATTTTTTTGCTTGAGTAAAACTTTATGATGACATCTCTGTTAAAGTCCATTGTAGAATCTTAAATCTTGACGTCAGTCTGTGATTTTTTGGCGCTATTTTTAATTTTTTATTCGAATCCACTTAATAAATTTTATGACTAGAGTTCTTATTTTCTCTTCTATACTGTTGACTTTAAGTTCAATAGCGCAACAATCTAAAATCACCGGTAAGGTTTTTAATTCGATCAATAATGAATCCTTGCCCTTCGTGAAAGTGGTCGTCATTGGGCAGCAAGCGGGGGCGGTCACGGATGCTGAAGGTAGATACTCGATTGAGGGTTTACCTCCGGGAGTTTACTCATTTAAAGTGGCAAATCCGGGATTTCAGGACTTGATGATCAACGATATTACGGTAACGATTTCTCGTGTGGTAGATCTTGACTTTCCGTTAGAACCCCTGGCAAAAGAGCAAAAGGAAGTGGTTGTGAAAGCATCTCCATTTACGCCAAGATCAGAGTCGCCGGTTTCTCTTAGGACATTAAACGCTACTGAAATTGAACGTCAACCGGGTGCAGGTCGGGATGTCAGTAAAGTTCTGCAGGCCTTACCCGGCGTGGCATCCAGAGCTACGTTTAGGAATGATATAATTATTAGAGGTGGTGCACCTGGAGAAAACAAATTTTACCTTGATGGAATTGAGGTTCCAAATATTAATCATTTTGCTACCCAGGGAAGCAGTGGTGGTCCGGTAGGACTCCTGAATGTAAATTTTATTCGTGAGGTTGATTTTTATTCCGGAGCATTTCCGGCGAATCGATCGAATGCATTGAGCTCAGTTATTTCCTTTAAGCAAAAAGATGGGAATTCTGACGGGTTAATCACAAACTTTGCACTTGGTTCTAGTGATGCTGCTCTCACATTTGATGGTCCCTTGGGTAAAAAGGCGGACTTTATTTTTTCAGCTCGCAGATCCTACCTTCAGTTTCTTTTTGCGGCACTGCAATTACCATTTCTTCCAACGTACAATGATTTTCAGTACAAAATAAACTTGAAGCTTAATCAAAAAAATAAAATCACATTTATTGGGTTAGGAGCGCTAGATGATTTTGTATTAAATACAAAGGTGAACGATAAGGTCAATGACACGTTAACTCGCGAGTTTAACGACTATATTTTAAATAACATACCCACTCAGGATCAGTGGAATTATACGCTTGGTGTAAATTGGTTACATTATTCAAAGAACAGTTATCAAAACGTTGTGGTTAGTCGCAATATGTTGAAGAATATTGCTAAGCGCTATGCGGGAAACATAGAAACAGATGAAAATAAATTACTTGACTATAGTTCATTTGAAGCTGAGAATAAACTTCGGGTGGAGCACACGGTAAATCGGAAGGGTTGGAAATTCAATGCCGGTTTCGGTTACGAGTATGCGCGGTACAATAATAGCACGTTCAATCGAACATCTTATCTTGGAATACCGGTTACAATCGACTACGAATCCAACCTATTTTTAAGCAAAGGATCGATCTTTACCCAAATTTCAAATGGTTCAGCGGATGAACGTTTCAATTTCAGCGTTGGCCTGAGAAGCGATTTTAATAATTACTCCGGCTCGATGAGTAATCCTTTACAGCAAATCTCTCCCATGTTTTCTTTAACTTATAAATTGAACAATAGGCTTACCTTGAACGGAAACATCGCACGTTTTCATCAATTACCTGCATATACGATACTTGGTTTTAGAAACGGTCAAGGGGAATTAGTAAATAAAAACAATAATCTGAAATATATAAGTGCTGACCATTTCGTATTAGGTGCCGCTTACCTGACGGAATTGAACTCCCGATTTTCGATAGAAGGCTTCTTTAAAAGGTATCACAATTATCCGTTCTCAATAAAGGATTCCATCTCACTTGCTAATTTGGGTTCCGATTTTGGAGTCGTAGGGAATGAGGCTGTTTCTTCAAGTTCTGAAGGTCGTTCGTATGGCGCAGAATTTTTATACCAGCAAAAATTGTGGAAAGGATACTATGGCATCATCGCCTACACCTATGTTAGATCGGAGTTTCTCGATAAAAACGGGGAATTTGTCCCTAGTGCCTGGGATAGCAGAAATATTGTTTCCCTAACAGGAGGTAAACGATTCAAAAAGGGATGGGAGCTCGGTGTTCGATGGTTGTTCAATGGTGGATCTCCTTATACACCCTTTAATCTTTCAACGTCAAGTTTGAAACCGGTATGGGATGTAACGGGTCAGGGTTTACTTGATTACAATCAATTGAACACGCTTCGAGAGGGAGCAAATCATCAGTTAAATGTTCGTGTGGACAAAAAAATATTTCTGAACAAGTTTTCAATGAATTTTTACCTAGACATACAGAATCTCTATGGGCACAAAACTAAAGTTGCACCGCTTCTTTTGGTTGTGAAAGATGCCAATGGAAATCCGATTAGTGATCCAAATGATCCAACAAGGTACAAGACGAAAATTGTGGAGAATACTTCTGGTATTGTTCAGCCGACCATTGGTATTATTGTTGAATTTACGGCTAAAAAGAGGGTAGGGGATTAAATAAAAGAGAAGTCAACGCGTCGATTATGCTGCTTGCCTTCGGGGGTAAGGTTAGTGTCTACAGGCGCTCCTTCCCCTTTAAAATCAATTTCGATCCTATCTTTACTTAATCCGTGTGAAATAAAAAAATCTATCAAGGCCTGGGCACGTCTCTTTGAAAGGTCAGTATTATAAATTTCTGAACCGTCAGAGTCGGTATGTCCCGTAACTTTAATTCGGAGATCCGTATGCCCGTCAACAACTCGACTCATTTTGATTAAGAATTCATTGTATTCTGGTTTAATTTCTGCTTTGTCGTGATCAAAATAGATGGGTTGGAATTGAAAGTTCTTTCGTTCCTCCTCCCGAATCATAGGGGCATTATATCCCTTTTTCAAATTATTAATAAAGGGTGTGAACCAGCTGTGAGACAGTGAAGGAGTGTCGCCGGCTGAAAAACTTGCTTTGGAACGATAGAGAATGATTTTTCCTGAGTTCCTCTTACAATCATTGCTGGTATAACGTCCTTCAAGATAACCTGTGCTGTCATTGTAATTTAATGAGGCTTCGATATTGCACCAATTGGTTTTGGAAGAACTCTTCTTTTTTTCGATGACAAATTCATTAAACTTGATTTCGTGGCCCTTGTAAGAGCCCTTAATTTTTTTCACGGCATAGTGGTCTGTATCGAAAATCTCATCCCTAATTTTTCCTTCTAACGAACCATTACTTGTTTTAAAATCTGCAAAGAGAATGCTTGCCTGTTCATTTTTGAAGCCATCTCTGACCATAATTCCTTGCCAAACTCCATTGAAGTTCGTCTGTGATTGGGCAAAAAAAACAGAGGTCAAAACGAGAAATAAAATAATGATGATCTTAATCATATATAGTTCTTATTCGAAAAAGTTCAAAAAATGTTCCTAAAAATAGCCTTTGGATAAACAATTCAGGTTCTTCATTTGCTAATAATAAAATTTGAAGTCATGCTAAAAATTATGTTGCCCTCTTTTATTATTCTTTTTTCTATGATGGCTCACTCACAATCGATTCATAAATATAAGGTTATGGATATCAATGGAAATGAATTTTCTTTTGCTTCGCTAAAAGGTAAGAAAATTATGGTAGTCAACACTGCTTCCAAATGTGGTTACACTTCTCAGTACGCTCAGTTGGAGTCGGTTTATGAGAAATATAAGGGGAGTAATTTTATTGTCGTTGGTTTTCCTGCCAATGACTTTTTGTCTCAAGAACCCGGAACGAACGAGGAGATTTTAGAATTCTGCAAGAAAAACTACGGAGTTTCATTTCCAATGATGAGCAAAATTTCTGTTAAGGGCAAGGATATGCATGAGGTGTATAAATTTCTGACCCAAAAATCGTTGAATGGAGTCTTAGACAGTGAGGTGAAATGGAATTTTCAGAAGTACCTTATAAACGAGCAGGGCGTGTTAGAGAAGGTAATTGGTTCCCGAACTCTCCCGAATGACCCAGAAGTGATCAACTGGATAATAAAGTAAGTTCTTTCCGTTAATATATTGTTAATAAATTCGGTTGTTCTGCACCCTCTGCGTGCTCAAAATAGCTTTGGTTTCGCTAAATTTGTCCTTTGAGATTTTATCTCCATTTAGGAAAAAAAATTATGAGCGAAGCATTAGCAAAAGACAATTATTCAGCAGATAATATTCAAGTTCTAGAGGGTCTTGAGGCGGTACGTAAGCGTCCTGCCATGTACATAGGAGATGTTGGTTTTAAAGGTCTTCATCACCTCGTGTATGAGGTGGTTGATAATTCAATCGACGAAGCTTTAGCCGGACATTGCGATACGATAGATGTTTGGATCAATGCGGATAATTCAATCACTGTTAAAGACAACGGACGTGGTATTCCAACAGCAATGCACTCTAAAGAGAAAAAGTCAGCGTTGGAAGTAGTGATGACCGTCTTGCATGCAGGGGGTAAATTCGATAAGGATACCTACAAAGTTTCAGGGGGTCTTCACGGGGTGGGAGTCTCATGTGTAAATGCTCTTTCAATTCATTTGAAAGCAACGGTTAGGAGAGAAGGAAAAATCTTTGAGCAGGAGTACAGTATCGGTAAGCCTTTGTATGATGTGCGCGTGATTGGAGAGTCTATAGAAACGGGTACCGAAGTAACCTTTAAACCTGATGGGTCTATCTTCGAGTTTACGGAATACAACTTCGATACGCTTGCTGCGCGCATGCGTGAGCTTGCTTTTTTAAACAAAGGAATTACAATTACATTAACGGATTTGCGTCACGAGGACGAGAAAGGAAAGCCCGTTTCAACTGCCTTCTTTTCAGTGGGTGGTTTGAAAGAATTTGCGCAATATCTGGATCGGAATCGTGAGCCATTGATTACTGACGTTATATACTTTGAAGGTGAACGTGAGGGGATTCCAGTTGAGGTTTCACTCACATATAACACGTCATACACAGAGAACATACAAGCTTATGTAAACAACATAAACACACATGAGGGGGGAACACATTTATCAGGTTTCCGTCGTGGATTGACCAATACACTTAAAAAATACGCAACAGACTCCGGAATACTCGCAAAGGAGAAAATTGAGATCGACGGTGACGATTTTCGGGAAGGTTTAACCGCTGTCGTTTCTGTAAAAGTGGCTGAACCTCAATTTGAGGGGCAGACTAAAACTAAGTTAGGTAACCGTGAAGTTACTGCGCCTGTGAGCCAGGCTGTTTCTGAGATGCTTTCTGCTTATCTGGAAGAACACCCCAACGAAGCGAGAATTATTGTAGAAAAGGTAATTCTTGCCGCCCGAGCTCGTCATGCGGCGCGTAAAGCTCGAGAAATGGTTCAACGTAAAAACGTGCTTACCGGTTCCGGACTTCCGGGGAAATTAGCCGATTGCTCCGAGAAAGACCCCGCTGCTTGTGAGATTTACTTTGTTGAGGGAGATTCAGCAGGGGGTACAGCGAAACAGGGTCGTGATCGTCATTTTCAGGCGATTATGCCACTTCGAGGCAAGATTCTCAATGTGGAGAAAGCAATGCAGCACAAGATATTCGAAAACGAAGAGATCAAGAATATTTATACGGCACTAGGAGTAAGAATAGGAACCGAGGAAGATTCCAAAGCGCTTAATTTGGAGAAATTGCGTTACCATAAAATCATTATCATGTGTGATGCCGATGTGGATGGTTCTCATATTGAAACACTTATTCTGACCTTCTTATTTCGTTACATGAAAGAGTTGATCGAGAATGGATATGTATACATTGCCACTCCTCCGCTATATCAGGTGAAGAAAGGAAATAAATCGGAGTATGCCTGGAACGAAGACCAACGAGATCGTTTGATTCAGGAAATGAAGGGTGGAGGAAGTGAGTCTTCTGTGAATGTCCAACGCTACAAAGGTTTGGGTGAAATGAATGCCGATCAATTATGGGAGACTACAATGAACCCAGAAAGTCGAACTTTACGTCAAGTAACTATAGAGAATGCTGCCGAATGTGATCAGATATTTTCTATGTTAATGGGAGATGATGTTCCACCCCGAAGAGAATTCATCGAGCGCAATGCAAAATATGCTAAAATAGATGCGTAATTTACGTTTTTCGCTTTTTCTTTTTCGCTGCCGGGAAAAGGATGTTGTTCAGTATGAGGCGGTAACCCGGTGAGTTAGGGTGAAGGTTTAAATCGGTTGGAGGATCTCCGACTTTATGTTCATAATCTTCCGGGTCATGTCCCCCGTAAAAGGTCCAGGTACCTTGCCCCAGTTCCCCGTGAATGTAGCGTGCTGTCCCTAACGATTTATTTTCACCCATGATAAGCACATTTGGTTTGATGAGATCCTTCAGGAAATCCGTTGTTTGTCCCATAAAACCATTAATTACTGTGGTATGACATTGCGTAAGCATGGTGGGGACAATATCCCACTTCGCAGAAAAATCAAATAAAGTGAATTTATCAGTCGATTCTGTCACGCGATTCATGCGATGAACATCGGTTCCATCGATATTAGAGTATTCATAAATCATCGGATTTCGTTCCAATTTGAAATTCGTAAATGCGAACGTTGCATTATAATCAAGTTTTTGCTGACAATTCAGATCTGATGGATCCCCATCGAACATATCTTCGCAGATATCCGTATTTTGGGCTGCCAAGGCAATGTCGAAACTATCGGTTCCACTGCACATCGTAAAAAGGAATCCGCCTCCCATGACGAAGTTTTTAATATTTATAGCCACTGCTCTTTTGAGCTCTGAGACCTTTTCGAAACCAAGCATTTTTGCATCTGACTCTGCGTCGGCTACTTGCTGTAAATACCATTCATAATTTCGGTAGGCAGAATAGAATTTACCATATTGACCGGTGAAATCTTCGTGATGCAAGTGTAACCAATCATATTTAGGCAGAACCCCCATCACAATGGCGGAGTCATACACCTTCTCGTAAGGTATCTCGGCATATTCCATTACCAAGGTTACGGCATCGTCCCAAGGCTGTTTCCCATCCGGAGTATAAACAGCAATCTTTGGAGCCTTTTCTAATTGAACGATTTCCATATTGACCTCAGGATTGGAAATTTGATTTCGTATTGAATTTACTTGACCATCCGCAAGAATCTCGTATTTAACATTCTTCAAGGCTAATTCTTCTTCTATTGCCCTAAGGTGAGGAAAAAGAAAGGCCCCGCCACGGTAATTCAATAGCCACTCAATGGTAACCGTATTTTCCAATGCCCAATAGGCAACACCGTAAGCCTTTAAGTGATCTGACTGCGAATCATCCATTGGAACCAAAATCTGAGTGGCTCTCAATTGAAGACTGACTGTAAAAAAAACAATGCCAATTAGATATCTCATTACAGTTTTAAATACATTATAAATCGGAATAATTATCCTCTGTTAGAACGGAGCAGAATCTCCATCGAACCCAAAATCTGCATCTGATTCGTCTTTTTCGCCCGGTTGATTCATTTTACTCTGCAGAATAATGTTTCCACCTGAAGGATTATCAAAGTTCGTATTCGAAGAAAGTGGACTTATTTCAGCATTGGTTGAAGATGCATCATCATAGTAATTTTCAAAATTATCAAACCGGGCATATTCTCCTATAAACCTCAAACGCACTCTGTCGAGTGCACCGTTCCGATGTTTTGCTACAATAATTTCACCAACGCCCTGGTTGGAATTTCCGTCATCATCTTGTAAGAATCCGTAATATTCCGGGCGATAAATAAATGAAACAATATCGGCATCCTGCTCAATGGCTCCCGATTCACGAAGATCTGAAAGTACCGGGCGTTTGTCTCCTCCCCGTTGCTCTACGGATCGACTTAGCTGCGACAATGCGATGATAGGGACATTAAGTTCTTTCGCAATCTCCTTAATGGACCGTGAAATGGTAGAAATCTCTTGTTCACGGTTTCCACTTCCCTTCGTTCCGCCTGCAGTCATTAATTGCAGGTAATCGATGATAATGAGTTCAATGTTGTGTTGCATTTTTAATCTGCGGCATTTGGCTCGAAGGTCGAAAACACCAATTCCGGGAGTATCGTCAATGTAAATAGGAGCAGTGGCTAATTTTGTGATACGCGAGTGCAATTGTTGGAATTCATGGTCTTTTAAGTCGCCTTTCCTAAGTTTTTCTGCGCTTAATCGCGCTTCGCTGGCAATCAATCGTTTTACCAATTGAACCGATGACATCTCCAATGAGAAAATGGCTACTCCATGTCCGTGGTCTACAGCCGTATTGCGCGCCATAGACAAAACGAATGCTGTTTTTCCCATCGCCGGACGTGCGGCAATTACAATCATGTCGCTACGCTGCCAGCCGGCTGTTAATTTATCTAAATCGTGGAATCCAGAGGCAATACCGCTAATACCATCTGCATTTTGAGAAGCTTTTTCAATTTCCTGAATGGCCTGATGAACCACATTCTGCATAACATCCACGTGTTTGCCCATGTTACTCTCTGCAATTTGGAAGAGCTCACCTTCTGCCTTGTTCAAAACATCGAAAACGTCGTTGGTATCGTCGTAAGCGTCGCGTATCACCTCGCTACTCATACGGATCAATTCTCTTTTAATGTGCTTTTCCGATATAACTCGGGCATGATACTCGATGTGAGCCGTTGAGGCAACGCGACTTGTCAGCTGAGAAATATAAACAGCCCCTCCCGCAGCTTCGAGCTCTCCTTTCTGCATCAGGCGATTCGTTACCGTCAAAAGATCAATTGGAGATGAGCTTCCAAACAATTCCCGAATAGCACCATAAATAAATTGATGTTTCGGGTCGTAGAAGCTTTCCGGTTTCAAAATGTCAATTGTATCAGTTACGGCATTCTTTTCCAGCATCATGGCACCGAGAACAGCTTGTTCAAAGTCGACTGATTGAGGCGGGATTTTCCCCAGATCGTTCAGTAAAACCGATGGATTACGTAATCTCGAGGTTGATTTTTTGCTTTTATCAGGTTGATTATCCATAGGTAGCAAAGATAGAGAAACGGTCTGCACACCAAGAGAATAAATATCAATTCTTTCTTAAAAAGTTGTGAATAGGGGTTTTAAACAATTGTTGAAATTCTGAGCTCAGGATACCTATCTTTGAAGTATGAAACGTGAAGTCATTCGTACTGCCGACGGATCGAGTACCGTTCGAATGGTGGAGATGGCAGAAAATTATCATTCCACTCACGGCGCTATCCAAGAATCTAGACATGTGTTCCTTAATCAAGGAATTGATTTTATCCAAGATATAGACCCCGTTCGCATTTTTGAATTGGGTTTTGGAACGGGCTTAAACGCCTTATTAGCTTTCGAATACGCTATGGAAAAAGGGGTTCATGTTCATTATACGGGGATTGAAGCATATCCGCTGGAGGAAGATTTAATTTCGCAGTTAAATTATATTGATCACTTTTCAGAAGAGATAAAGGGTATATTTAGACAAATGCATGCTGTTACTTGGGGGGAAGACGTTCAGCTATCTCCGTTTTTTCAATTCAAAAAAGTATATGAAAGGATAGAATATTGGACAGAAACGGGAATATTTGACCTTATATTTTTTGATGCTTTCGGTCCGAGATCGCAAGGCGAGTTGTGGAGCTTGGATATACTGAGGAAAATGCATCATCTGCTTTTACCTGGAGGTGTTTTTGTTACTTATTGTGCGAAAGGCCAGCTCAAAAGAGATTTACGTTATTTGGGTTTTGAAGTTCAATCCATTGAAGGTCCGCCGGGTAAGAGAGAAATGACCAGAGCGATCAAGCTTTGAAGTGATTTAGTGATGAATTTTATATTCTCGAAGGAAAAGAACAGATCAGTAAAAATTGATTCTCATTGAAAATGTGATTTCATACTAACTCATTCAGTTGTTACAGAATTATTAAATTTGACGACTAGCCCAAATGGCGAAATTGGTAGACGCACCGTCTTCAGGTGGCGGCGCCGAAAGGTGTGCAGGTTCGACTCCTGTTTTGGGCACGAGAAGGCGGATGAAAGTCGCTTTTGAATTTTACGCAAGTAGAGCATACGGGATGTAGCTCAGCTCGGTTAGAGTACACGTCTGGGGGGCGTGGGGTCGCTGGTTCGAATCCAGTCATCCCGACTATCAAAACCTCGATTCTAAATCGAGGTTTTGATTTTAAAATACTATCACTTTTCTTCAGGATTGGATCAAGTCAAAAAGTTGAAGTTCCACAAATAGAATCTATTCTTAACAATAAACAACCTTCATTCGGTATTAATCGGTAATTCTGTATAGATATAAAAAGTAAAAAAGAAGGAATCTCCTTAAAGGCTCAACGCACTAATTTTTAACCTAAGTTTTGGTCATGAACCCTGTTCTACGTGTTTGGATAAACCTTGAAGAACGCTGAATTTACCAGAAATATCAAGAGCGATCAACTTCGAACAAGATCTTTGTGTGATGTTTTAAGGTTCTAAAAATTAGAGTGAAACCAATAGCAATAGCTGTAACCCATCCGTAAACAGGTTTTAATTGAATTTGACCGGATTCAAACGATGCGCGCAAGAAGGCGACAAACACAAAGCCAAGAATAGTCGCCGTAATTCCGGAATATTCTCTTCTTAAAATCGTTTTTAGCGAAAATGGAATTGAATTTGGTTCATAATTTTTGAAACTTGGCCAAAATGCAGGAATCTTCGAAGACCAGTCGAGGTAGAGCTCACCAAATTTACGTTCAAGAAAGCGTTCTTCCGCAAACATAATTCGCTCATAATAAATCCAGAATAGAAGGGATACGGTGATTACAAACCAAAAGTTAAATGAGTACATCACAATACCTATCCACATAAAATAATTCCCCAGATATAAGGGATGTCTGACGGTAGAATAAATTCCTTTCGTGTTGAGCGCTTCAGCTACCTGTTCTTTTGTATTTCGACCTGAAGTGTATTTGTTGCTTGTGCCAATGGCAATTGCTCGAATGAGCTGACCTGCGAAAGAAACTAAAGAACAAGTTACCAACAAAATAGTTTCAAGAGATCCGTCTCTGTTTAATAATTGATAATCAGTAAAATAGATAACGGGAAACGAAAGGATAAACAAAATAAAAGGGATTTGACCTCGATATTTGAACAAGATATTTCCGTTTTTTTCGAATGATTGAACTAATGCCATTAGAGGAATTACTTATTTTTACTTCAAGTTGCTAAATTAATACAAATGACAACTACTATGCCCTCAAAAATAAAATTCGAAATGGAGTACCTTTTAAAAACATCTCCTAAAGTTCTCGAAACTATGCTATCAACTCCAAGCGGACTAAGTGAATGGTTTGCCGACGACGTTAATGTGAAAGGGGATATGTACACCTTTGTTTGGGGGGATTCAGAACAAGAGGCACGATTCTTTCACGATAAGCAACGCCATCGATACCGATATCAGTGGATAGAAGATTCAGATCAAGAAAATGAATGTTATTTTGAATTGGGCTTTACTGTTGATCCTATGACGAAAGAGGTCATTTTTTCCGTTGTCGATTACGCAGAAATGGACGAAGTTGAAGATTCAAAACTTCTTTGGGAACAGCAGGTTGCAGATTTGCGGCGGACTCTTGGCTGTTGAATCGATTTTGGGTCGCAATGGATGATCTAAAATCTATACTTTTGTCGGGGAAACATTGATATTGAAACGTCTTTACGCATTTAGTATCCGTTCATTTGTCGGACCATTTTTGGTCACGCTTGCTATATCTATGTTTATTTTGATCATGCAATTCCTCTGGAAATACATTGATGATCTCATGGGGAAAGGCTTGGGAACTGTAGTTATTCTTGAATTGCTGTTCTACGTTTCTGCCAGTTTAATTCCTTTGGCTTTGCCACTTGCCATTCTCCTTTCATCTATTATGACATTTGGAAATTTGGCGGAAAACAATGAGCTAACCGCATTGAAATCAAGTGGGTTGTCTTTGTATCGAATTATGCGACCTTTAATGATTGTCGTTATTTTTATCGCTTGTTTCACCTTCTATTTTGCTAACTACGTGATTCCGGTAGCGAATCTTAAGTGGCACTCCTTAATTTATGACATTCAGAATACGAAAATTGCCGCCATAATTACCCCCGGTGTGTATAGCACCGAACTGGACGGATACGCCATTAAAGTTCAGGAAGGAGGTAAAGATTATTTCAAGGATATCCTCATACATGACCACACGAATCCAAGGGAAATAAAATCTGTGAGAGCAAGGGAAGGTAAGCTATATAAGTCGATCAATGGAAAGTATCTCTTCTTTGAACTAAAGGATGGTTACGTATCGGAGGAATTGGCACCCCAAGCCCCGACTTTTGGTCCTAAGGGAAACTTGCACAGGGGTTCTCAAAATAATCGTCCTTGCCGAAGAAGCCGCTTTAATCAAGCCACATACAAAATCAACATAACAGGTTTCTCGCTAAAGAG
Source organism: Crocinitomicaceae bacterium (assembly GCA_044355195.1). GTDB lineage: Bacteria > Bacteroidota > Bacteroidia > Flavobacteriales_D > Crocinitomicaceae > M0103. Next base: position 28,430 of record JBIKYP010000021.1, read on the forward strand.
ATCAGAAGATGACTTATTTACCGACAAACACGAAATGTTGAATGTTTTTCAGATTTACGAAGCTGTAGATTCGGTTAAAAGGAACGGTCGAAAAATCAATGAAAGTTTACTTCAGAACATAAAATTCGACCATCCCTATTTTCAATCATTATTTTTTAAAATTCCTCAAGAAGGATTAGATCCGGCTTTAGTTCAAGAAAAAAGAACTATATCGAAGCAAGGGCTTGTGGTTTACGACTCATTAAGTGCATATGAAAAATCGAATTCCGTAGCATTAGCTCAGGCTAAATTGAGAAGAAAGAATCAAACCCTTCAATCCCAAGTAGACTATTTGAAGACCATTGATAAAGATCAGAATGCCTATTGGATTGAATTTCACAGAAAATTTGCGCTCACTGCTACAGTCGTTGTACTCTTTTTTATCGGTGCCCCATTGGGAGCAATT
>JBIKYP010000071.1:0-11965 GCA_044355195.1 Crocinitomicaceae bacterium
TATACCCATATCATTTTTGATCTTGATAATACCCTTTATGACGAATGCCACTATTTATTTGGAGCATATCAAGAAATAGGTTTTTTTTTACAAAAAACGTATTCTTTAGAACCAGATCAAATTACAGCGAGTCTCATAGAATGGTATATGCATCAAGGCAGACATCAGCTCTTTCAAAGACTTTGTGAAAAATTCAATCTGCCGAAAAAAATAATTCCACAGTTGTTGCACATTCTGAGGACAGTATCATTTTCTCAGCCAATTGAATTATATCCCTGGGCACAACGCCTACTGCCACAGCTCATTTCGGCTGAAAAAAAGTTATATGTAATTACAAATGGAACTCCGACACAGCAACAAAACAAAATAAATCATTTGAACTGGGGTGAAATGAGCACTCATATTCAATTCATTCTAGCAAATGAGTATGCGCCGAAACCGAATTCAAACTCTTTTCTATTAACGAAAATTCCAACCTCTGAGAAAGGGCACACTGTTTTTATTGGCGATTCAGAAGTTGATATGGAGTTTGCTCAAAATACCGGTATTCATTTCATTCATGTTTCAAAAGTTGAATGCTAATGGCAAAAAAACAACTATTTATACCACTGCCTGAAAATCATGAGCCATGGATGGAACGCTATTTTAAAGACAAGCAACTATCCAAGGTTCGCATCCCTGAACTGAAAAAATTAAAACAGGTATTTGTCAACCATTATGGTTTAGTATTGAAAAATGGTTTCATTCAGCGACGTTGTGCTTTCAATTTATTCGGTCGTCGGGATACTCGCTTTGGATTGGCTTATTGGCGTGTGCTGCTAGAACAATACCTCGTATGTCGATTTGGTAAAAGTTTACATTCTGTTTCTTTACAATCAGAGGAAAGATATCTTTTAATTCACTCGAAGTGGTTCAATTATTCATTTTGGGTGAATTCATTTCTCGCAAGATTAATACAAGCCGAAGAAACAATTGGTTTAGATAACCTAACACTAATTTACCCTGAAAGTTGGGATAGCATTGAGTATGCACATGCTAGCTTAGACGCATTCCATGTAAAGAAGGTTCGTATCCCTACTGATCATCATCTATTTGTTAAACACTTGATTATGCCGGAAACCCGTGAGTGGACGGCTTCTTTCGATCCACAACAAATTCAAAAAGTTCGAGAACGCTTAGTCCCATTTGCATTGAAACGCACAAGACTTAAAGAATTCCCAAAGAATATTTACCTGACCCGTAAAAAAAGAAAAACCCGTAGTATTGAAAATGAGCGTGATTTAATACCCATTTTGGATGAATATGACTTTAGCATCCTTAATTTCGAAGATTTTAGCTTTTGGGATCAGGTAGCGTTGATGCACCATGCAAAGACATTTGTGTCCATTCATGGTGCAGGATTTTCGAATTGTTTATTTATGCAGCCAGGCAGTTGTGTTCTCGAACTTGTTAATCAGGCTTATGCCGACCAAGAATATAAGTTTCCTTTTTGGAAATTAGCCAATGCCGCTCAGCTTAAATATTTCGTTCAATTTGGTGCTCCGGTAAATCCAAATGCCAGACTTAGAAGAGGCGCTAAACATGATCATGATAACAGCTATTTGGCAGATGAAAATATTGTGATCGATAATACTTTGTTTATTTTAAATATTCAGCGATTAACTTAATTTCTGCCATACAAAGCGATACCAGAAGTATTGTTTAGACCACTCGATCCAAATTCAAATAATAATCTCCATTCTCCATTTAAAAGAAGTTTTTTTCTGATTTTGTCATTAATTGACCGTGATATCTTGTTTTCCAAATCGTCTTGTTTAGTTGTCATGGTGATGTACCTGATATTTTCAGAGTCGATCCTCTTCCTATAATATTGATAAATTTTGTTGTGATCTAAGTTTTTATCGATATCATAAAAATTCCAATCTGTTAAATAAAACATCAAATTGTTATCAAGCCAGTATCCTTTTTTTCGATAGATATACACATCAATTGGTATTTCCAGCATGGCATCGTGCATGAGAAAATACTTCTCTCCAGGCCGAATATGCTCCATCAGGTAATTAGCAAGAGAAAAATTGGACTTTACCGATTTTTCTTTGTTCTGCCTCTTTTGATTTTGATTCGATAGATTCCAGTAAATCAAAGCAGAAACTGCCAGAGGAAGCAAATAAATTGAATTAGGAATCTTGAAGTTAAAATTGAGCTTTAGTAAAACAGCCAGTAGAAAGGGTATGAAGAATACAAAAAAAGCAGCAAATACATGTGGTTGGTTGGTTGCCTTGAGTATCAAGAATAGAAATACAAAAAGAATGAGAAAAGGGTAATTCAACCAAAGGATGAATCTTTTTTTATCCGCAATAAACTCTTCACTTTTCGAAAATGTTGCACTTACAAGAAAAACGGCTAAAATCCAAATGAGACTGTATAACCCTAATTCATTCTTGAAATAATCATACAATGAGACAAAGGCCGTGCGGTAATCCACATGCTGGTATTCAGCAGGTTTAGCATAATAGTTTATAAAGAAATCAAAATGGAGAATCCCGTAGCCAATCCAAAGTATGACAAACCCAAAAACATAAAAGAGGAAAAACCAAAATTTCCAATTCTTATCCAAGGTCAACAATTGTCGAATAAAAGGGATTATGAGCGGGATAAATAACAAAAAGGAATAGACTAAGAAATTATACCGCGAAAAAACGGCAACGGAAATGAGGACAGGGACCAAATAGATGTAATAAAAATGAATCTTTCGATAGCTAACCAACCATGTGAACAGAAAAGCAGCGCATAGACTCAATCCCGCGGGGAGATCGGGAACATAACTTGCCAACCCGAAGCGGTAGTGGTAAAATAAAGGAAATTGTGAAACCACAATCAGTATTAGCCATACCCCAAAAGGCTTTAGGTAGACCGATAGAAACTTATATAGTCCAAAAAGAAAAAAAAGTAGCACTATGAATGATCTGATGCAAGTATTGAACCCAGAATCTAACCATTTTGGACTTATCAGGCAGGTAATTGCTGTAAAGGCTCCACCAACAGGATTTCCCACAAGTTCGTACACAAACTGGTTGTATCGTTCGATGAATGAATAATTACCCTTAAAAGCTAAAAACCTCAATATTTGTTGCTTTTCATACATTACCCCGTCATAAATGGGCAAACTTGATTCGAAGTATTTGTTGTAAAAAAAAGATGCAACAGAGACAACAGCCGTACTGATAGAAATCAAAAAGAAAAAGTGCATGCTCTGCTTCTTAAATACTGAACTTATCATTTTATATGATTCTATTTAACACTTCTTCTACCTCCAGCTCAAAATAAAACGGTAACCTCACCAAGCACTCCGAATATCGATCCGAATTCGGCAATTCCCTGCCATCATGTTTATCAATGAAAAAGGGGCTCTTGTGTAAACTTTGGTAATGAAAAACAGCATTTACGTTTTTAAGCTTCAAATTTGCTATCACGCTATCACGCTTTCGTTGCGATGGGCAAACCAGGTAAAACATATGCGCATTATTTGAAGCATTATCTGGAATAATAGGCAACTGAACGTTATTTTTTTTCGACCATTCTTTCAACTCGCGGAGATAGCAATCCCATATTTCCTTTCGCCTCACTTGTATCTGATCCAAATTCTCTAATTGCGCCCATAAAAAAGCGACAATGATGTCAGAAGGCAAAAAGGAGCTCCCGATATCTACCCAACCGTATTTATCTACTTCTCCTTTGAAAAAAGCAGAACGATTTGTCCCTTTTTCCCAAATGATCTCAGCACGTTCCAAAAATCGATCATCATTCATAACCAACATCCCCCCTTCGCCAGAAATAATATTTTTGGTTTCATGAAATGAAAAAGCAGCTAAATGGCCAATCGAACCTAGTGGACGTTTGACACCGTCTTTACCCGTGTAGAAACTACCAATGGCCTGTGCGGCATCTTCAACAACAAATAAATCATACTTTTCTGATAGCGCCATGATTTTATCCATGTCACAGGCTACACCGGCATAATGCACAGGAATGATTGCTTTGGTTTTTGGGGTGATCAGTGCTTCGATAGCATCTTCATCCATACCCGGTTGATCAGGGCGACTATCCACAAAAACAACTTTTGCTCCCCGCAGGATAAACGCATTCACCGTACTCACAAACGTGTAACTAGGTGCAATCACCTCATCACCCGGTTGAATATCTATAAGAATAGCTGCCATTTCCAAGGCATCCGTGCAAGATGTTGTTAATAAACATTTAAGAAATCCATACTTTTCTTGAAAGAAGCGCTGGCATAATTTGGTGTATTTTCCGTTGCCGGAAATATGACCCGATTTTACGGCATCTTCGATGTATTTCGTTTCGTTTCCTGTGAAATAGGGTTTATTGAATGTGATTTTCATTTTTTGAAATTCCATAAATGACTAAAATAGGCTCTTTCTTCAAGCGAAAAGTTGTTTTTCTCATAGAAGGCACAAGCTTGTAAATTGATATCTTGGGTACTTACAATAATCTTTTCACAGTTATTTCGTGCAGATGAGCTTATTGCAGCCTGAATTAATTTAGTTCCGATACCTTCTCCATGGTAGGCTTGATTTACAGAAATTAATCCTATTTCTGAAATCCCAACTTTAAACTTAAGCGTTAAAAACCCAAAAAATTGATTATCCTTTCGATATACATAGAATTCATCAGCAATCTCCCTGTCTAAACTTTTTTGCAACCATTCTTTATAAAGCCTCTGAAAGTCTTTAGTGGAAAAATTAGAATCCACTTTAAATCGAGAGTTTTGACTGCTCAAGTATGCCAATTGGAGAAGTTCTTCGCCGACCTCAAATTGATTTCCCAACAAAAAAATTTGTGGATGAATCGTATCCCTCTTATCACTTATTCCTAACTGTTTAGAATAGGTTACTTTGGCTGGCATTGGATATAGATTTGGATGCAATCCACTTGAAGCCGGTTCTTTACTTATCAAATAACAAAGAGCTTTTTCGAAAGCGCTCAATTCTTTTTGAATTTCATCAATGTCTTTTAAAGTAACTTTATCACATACTGCAAATGCTATGGGAAAATCAAAAAAGGCAGAGTCCCATTCCAATTTAGTCATTAGTTCACTTTTTCTTCAACAATATAAAGAGGTCTTTCTTTTGTTGCTTCGAAAGTCTTTCCAACGTAGACCCCAACAACACCCAACATTAACATCAACATTCCCGATAAGAACCAAATGGACATGATCAAAGATGTAAATCCTGGTTCAGTTATATGCCCAAGGATATATTTAATAAAGTAAATCACACCGATCACGAATGAAAAGAAGGCAATAGCACCACCAAAGCGAATCATCAACCACAACGGCTTTTCGGAGAATGCGAACATATTGTTTACCGCCAATCGTAACAGTATTTTAAAACTATAAGATGATTTGCCGTCTGTCCTTCCGGCATGGGAAACGATTACCGCTGTCTGCTTAAATCCTACCCATCTGCACATCGTCGGAAAATACCTTAATCTATCTTTCATTTGGAGTATCGCATTGATCACTGCCTTCTGGTAAATTCCGAAATTCGAGACAAGTCCATCTTGCTTCGTACCTGTTAAATAACTCAATATTCTGTAGAATAGTTTTGAAGCTCCCCTTCTAAACAGATTGTCCTTTCGATTATTCCTTAAACCAAAAACAACGTGATAACCCTCAAGAGCCCTTGAATACAACTTAAGAATTTCCTCTGGCTGATCCTGCAAATCACAATCCATAACCACAATCCATTCACCGGAAACGGCATCCAATCCGGCGGTGATTGCATAATGCTGACCGAAATTTCGGCTTAATTTTATTCCTTTTACCCGCTTATCTTTTTCACATTCTTTTGCTATCGGATCCCAAGAACATTCGGGACAGCCATCTTCCACTAAAATAATCTCAAAATTTTCCGTTATCTCAGAAACAGCATTTACAATCCTCCGAACCAATTCGGGCACGATGTTTTTCGCTTTGTAAACGGGAGAAACAATTGAAAGTAGCGGAGCCTTCATACTCAAAATTAATTAAGCTTCTTGAATTGACAAGAAAAATTCTTTTTAGTTTCGTGCATGTTGTTCTCCATCATCATCCCCACCTTCAACAGAGCGAAACTCATCCAACCAACCTTGGACTCCATTTTGGCTCAAACATACGATCAATGGGAATGCATTGTCGTAGATGATGGTTCCACGGATCATACCGGGGAGGTAATTCAAAAATATACTGCAAAAGACGAGCGTTTTCGATACGTTTATCAGGAAAATGCAGAACGCAGTGCCGCACGAAACAACGGAATCAAGAACGCCAGAGGTCAATGGATCTGTTTTTTGGACAGTGATGATTTGTATGAGCAAAATTACCTGTCCGAACTGATAACAAAATTAGATCAGATCAACAATGAACCTTCGTTGATCATCTCGGATTATTTTCGCTGGAACAGTCAGCAAAAAGAGGAGCAGCCCCACCCTATTCCTGATAAGGATCGAATTGCAGACTGGCTGTTTCAATTTCCCGTTTCACCAACGCGTTGTTGCGTGCATGCTGCCATTTTAAAGATCTATCAATTCGATGAACGCATCTGTATTGTAGAGGATACTGTATTATGGGTGAGTATTGCATCCTTGTATCCCATTCATTTATTGAATAAACCTGTAGTGACGTATAGGGTGCATGAGGAAAATTCTGTGGCTGAATTGTCTGGTTCGATTGTTCAACGCTATGAAGGATTAAACTTGTTTTTTAGGGAACCTATGTCGCGAGGGGTTTCTTTGAAAGTAAAAAAGCAAATGCTATCCGAAGCAGAATTCAGGTTAGCTGAACTTTACAAGTCAAGAAAAAAAAATACGCGAGCTGCTTTTTACGCGCTGAAATCACTCATCACACAATGGCATCATGAACAGCGAAAAATGAGGTTTTTTTTCATCCTTAACCTACTTCCGGGATTTTCTTTCGTTTGGGAAAAATTTAAACAATGAAATCCTCCACATCATACCCGAACTGAATGAGGACGGAGTGAGGAGTCCTTCGATCCTTCGATAAACTCAGGACAAGTAAACTCAGGACAAGTGTGAGAGCGGAGAGTGAGAGCAGAGTGTGAGTGAGGAGTCCTTCGATCCTTCGATAAACTCAGGACAAGTAAACTCAGGACAAGTGTGAGAGTGAGAGTGAGAGTGGAGTGGTGTCCCGCCTTGCCACGATACTTGCCTACGGCAAACTCGGCCGGACGGCGGTAGAGCGGCAAACTCAATGATTAAATAAGATTAGTGTTCATAGTACAACTTTCATACAGCGTTAAGGAAGTTTTGAGCGGAGGTGCGGTTCGCGATAGTGTAAACTGGAGCAAAAAGAACAAAAGCACGTAGCGAAAAAACTGACTAATCCAGGAAACGCCTTATGAAAGTTGAAAAGCAGTTTTTGCATCCTTTTTTGACCCCAACTTTTGATTATGATTCCTCTATGCTCCATCAGACATACACGTATATAACCATAAAAACAATTAAATTAATTAACTTATTAGGGTTATGACCTTATAAATAATTATTTTTTTGTATTAATTTTGTGCTTAAAGCCTAAAAATGATACAGCGTACTTTATATCTCAATAAGATAAAAGAATTCATCGATAAACCCTTTATAAAGATAATTACGGGTATTCGACGATCCGGAAAATCGAGTATTTTACTGTTGTTAAAAGACGAAATTCTTCAACGAGGGGTTGATGAGCAACATATTCTGTTCATCAACTTTGAAAGTTTTAATTATTCAGAGATCAAGACAGGTGAGCAACTTTATACCTATGTAAAAGAACGAATAGCACACGGCACCAAAAATTATATTTTATTGGATGAGATTCAGGAGGTCATTGATTGGGAAAAAGCAGTTAATTCGTTTATGCTGGATTTTGATACGGACATCTATATCACGGGGTCAAATTCACATTTATTATCATCCGAATTAGCCACCTTCATCGCTGGAAGATATGTTGAATTTCAAATTCAAACACTCACTTTTAAAGAATGTCTAAACTTTAATGAGACACTTCATAAAAACACAAAAAGTGTCATTGAAAAGTTTGACTATTTCATTCAAATAGGCGGATTTCCGGTATTGCACACTTCAGTCTATTCCATAGATTCTGCTTATAAGATAGTGTTTGACATCTACTCATCAGCCATTCTAAGAGACACAGTACAACGATTTAAAATTCGTGACGTTGAATTATTGGAACGCATTGTAAAATTTGTATTTGACAATATAGGCAATTCATTTTCGGCAAAGAAAATTGCGGATTATTTTAAAAGTCAACAACGAAGAATAGATCTTAATACTGTTTATAATTACCTCAATGCATTAGAAAGTGCTTTCATCATTCACCGGGTTCAACGCTATGATGTAAAAGGAAAGGAATGGTTAAAAACTCAAGAAAAATATTTTGTGAGCGACCCTGCACTTATATATGCTGTCATGGGTCGTAAAGACAGAATGATCTCAGGTATATTAGAAAATATCATATATCTTGAATTGCTCAGTAGAGACTACACCGTTGCGGTTGGAAAGATTGGTGCAAAAGAAATTGATTTTATTGCAACAAAAGGTAATTCAAAATTTTACGTTCAAGTAGCCTATTTAATGCCTGAACAAGCTACAGTTGAACGAGAATTCGCACCCCTGCTGGAATTAAGAGACCATTATCCGAAATATGTTGTCTCTATGGATCCCTTCTGGACCGACACCATCGAAGGGGTAAAGCATTTTCACATTGCAGACTTTCTTTTAATGGAAAATTATGCGTGATAAAGTTAAAGCTATTTATGAAGAGGTTCAAAAAGGAATTGCTCAACTTTTTATCCCATCTATTATCGTAGCTGAACTGGATTATTTATCAGAAAAAGAATGCAATGACACTACTATTTCGTTAGTTGAGTTACGTGAAAAGCATTTGGAAGTAGAATGGAGTTGACATGTCTTAAGACAGGCATGGAAATGAAGCCTTCGAATTTAAGAAAGTATAACTAGACAAAATTTTCAATTTAAATCTTGATGGTTTGGTTCGTTCTGTCAAAACAGACTCGAAAACAAAAATATTGAATATATATATTCATTTTTAAATATTATATACTACTTTTGAAAGTATATTTTCATCTTTTATAAAATGAATTGGCCTTCTCATATAATCGTTCGAAAACGTTATTTAGACCTTTTGAACCCATTTATAGATAAGCAGGTGATCAAAGTGCTTACCGGTCAACGTAGGGTTGGAAAAAGCTTTTTGCTCTTCCAGATCATGAATGAAATTAAAAGCATTAATCCCAACGCCTCCATCATATACATAAACAAAGAAGATCTGGAATATACAGAAATAAAACAAGCTGAACATCTGAATGACTATGTACTAAAAAAGGTTTCTAAAAATGGAAAAACATACGTTTTCATTGACGAAATTCAGGATATCGAAAACTTTGAAATAGCACTGCGTTCACTCTTACTTCACGAACAGATCGATATTTATTGTACGGGTAGCAATGCAAAACTATTAGCCACGGATATTGCCGGAAATTTAAGTGGGCGATATATTGAGATTCAGGTCTACAGCTTATCCTACTCGGAATTTTTAGAATTCCACCACCTAAAACCGGAGAGAGCCAGTTTAGAAAAGTATATGAAATACGGAGGGCTCCCTTATTTAAAGCACCTGGCTTTGAACGAAGAAGTGGCATTCGAATACCTAAAGAATATCTACGCAACCATCGTTTACAAAGACGTAGTAAATAGGTACCATATTCGAAACACGAACTTTTTGGAGCGATTAGTACTCTTTTTAGCAAGTAACACAGGTAGTATTTTTTCTTCCAAAAGCATTAGTGACTTTTTGAAGTCGCAAAAAGTTCAGATATCACATATACAAGTACAAACCTATCTATCCCATTTGGAGAATGCATTCATTGTCCTGGGCGCGCGACGCTACAACATGCAAGGAAAAAGACTCCTGGAGACCGGAGAAAAATACTACTTTGAAAACCTGGGTATTCGAAATGCATTATGGGGATACCGCCTAGAGGATCGAGGTAAAATAATAGAAAACATAGTGCATAATCACTTACGCTACCTGAATTACACTGTTAGAGTAGGTGTATTGGGAGTATATGAGATTGATTTTGTGGCAGAAAAGCATGGAGAAACAATCTATGTTCAAGTTGCTCTGGAACTAACAGAGCAAGCCACAATAGAGAGAGAAATAGGTAATTTGAGAAAGATAAAGGACAATTACCCGAAACTTGTGGTCACCCTCGACCATTTTTCCGGCAACTCAGTAGATGGAATAAAAATACTTCAATTAGCTGATTTTCTGCTTTTGGAAGAATTTAATTAATGTGTAAAAACCAGTAAACTTTTTTAGGACGATACAAGGTGCTTCCCTCTTTGGGGACCTGTCCCGATCGAATGCAATGAGCATCGGGAGGGATCGAGGCGCCGCACTGAGTTTACCGAAGTGGAGGGGATAGTAATACAGTGTGAAAACCGATTATGGAGTGAGAAGTGTTAGTATGAATTGTACCCATTGATTTTTTTCATTAAAGTTCACATATTGTGTAAACCTGTTTTAGGACAAAACAATGTGCTTCCCTCCTTGGGGAGGGATCGAGGCGCCGCACTGAGTTTACAGAAGTGGAGGGGGAAAGTATGCCGAATTGAAGGTATGCGCTGTATACTTTTTTAGAACGATGAAAATGAAGTTTGTGTGTGAGACAATCCTAATATCTACTTTTTACGGACAAAAAGTAGCAAAAGCCAATTTTTAGAACAAGGAGCAAAGAACAAAGATGGGTGCCTACCTGTGTAAGGGCGGAGTGGCGTCCCGCCTGGCCTCGATACTTGCCTGCGGCAAACTCGGCCTGACGGCGGGGGCACTAAACTATACCAGTGTCAGACCGAGTGATCAAGACAACGTCTGGATCGTATCGAAGGATGACACAACTTTGCGTTGAGAGAGTGAAGTGAGAGAGCGGCCATTATTAAAGTTGATTTTGTATATTTGAATAATCCACTGACGCGAAATGAACACAACACAATTAGAAAATGAATTACTAAAATGTACCAGGGGTTTATCAAAAGAGGCACTTCGAGAAGTGATTGATTTTGTCCAATTTCTGCGTCAAAAAAGACGACATAAAACCTCGGATAGTTTGACAGAAAATTTATCAGTAATGAGTTCTGATCAAACATCACATCTCGAAGAAGAGTTTGAAGATTATAAAAAGCTCTATCCAAGTAAAATGCATATGGAAGTAGAATGCGGTAAGCATTCTTGAATACTGGCAGGTATTAGAATCCAAGCTAAAGAATTAAATGAAAATTTAAATGCACATGAAAATCCTGCAAATCATACCCGAACTCAACAAAGGCGGAGCTGAGCGCTTGGTTATCGATGTATGTCAGGAGCTGCAACAGCGAGAAGGGATAGAAGTTTGCCTAGTTGTTTTTCGTACAAACAATGCCTATGCTCTATTTTCGAAGGAACTGGATATTCAGGTAGTTCCTTCCAGAGTAGTTCCTTCCATGACCAAGCGAATAGTAATAGAAGTAGGCGAACTGCAACAACTGATAGACACTTTTCAACCGGATGTGATCCATTCTCACCTTTTTGAAACTGAAATGGTATTGAGTCAAGTAAATTGTGGAAAGGCACTACGCGTTATGCACTTTCACGATAACATGTCCCAACTGGAAATGTTTCGTTTCCGTACCCTGCTTTCCAAAAAGGCCTTGACCAACTGGTATGAACGAAACATTGTTTTAGCCCATTGGCAACGCTCAGTTCACCGCATAGCACTAAGCATTTCACGCGATACGACAAGCTATGCCCAACGCGTATTAACAAAGGGAGAATGTGTTCACCAGCTACTCAACGGCATCTTGGTTGATCGCTTTACACGGAGAGAAC
>JBIKYP010000127.1:0-3331 GCA_044355195.1 Crocinitomicaceae bacterium
TCTAGAATTTCCATCTTTATGTCGTCAATGTACTTTATACGAGACGCTGTTATTTCATCAATCTTTTCAACAGTCTTAAGCAATTTAGCTGCTTTCAGGGCTACATCCTTAGCTGTTTTATCCTGAGCAACCTCCGCAAGCTGACCTTTCTTTTCTTCGCCACGAGAGTACTCGTTCTCATTAGAAACCTGAATATTTTCTTCTATTGCCACAAAAGCATCCAAGATCGATTTTGAAACATTCAGAGCCAAAAGAGCCGTCAAAACCAAATACATCATACCGACCATCTTCTGTCTGGGGGTTTCCTTTCCTCCTGCCATGATTTAATATTATTAGTAGTTCACAATCAAATTAATACTCAATAAACAAAAAGTAATTATTAACCCCTTGTTATTGTCATAGCTTTGAGCATATTACCATAAACATTATTCAGGTCAGTCAAGTTCTTTGATAACAAAGCCATATTTTCTTTATATAACTTGGTATCTTCAACAGAAGCAGAGAGGTTAGACATCATGTCGGCCACCTGAGCTTGGAATTTTTGAGTTGCTTCCAATTGTGCAGAAGATCCTTGTAATTGGAGTTCATACACATTATTCAATGCCGCAAGATTTGCAGAAACCTTTTGCATTTGCTCACCAAACGACTCTCCCTCTTTAGCCTCACTAGTAAGAGCCGAGATAGAAACTGAAGCCCTATCATAAGCCTCAGATAATGAGGAAACTTTCTCGGAAGCAGTCTGCAAACTATTCACATACGAGTCCGTTGCAACTGCTGCGCCAGCTACCTTGTTCATCTGTGATGCATTTTCACCCAAGGTTCGCATCCCATCACCTAATCGTTCAAGTAGTTCCTTTTCGATACTAGCCTCAGCAAGCATTTTGTCGAGTTCTTCCGTCACAGATTTGCTTTTCTTTTCAGGGAGATGAGCATGGTCCAAATCATCAGAATGACCCAAAGCAAGTTCCGGATAGACAAGTTCCCAATGTGGATCTTCGTGAATCGGTTCAAACGCAGAAAATATGAATATAAGAGCTTCAACACTAAGTCCCGTAACCAACATTGCCGATGCTCCCGGCCAATGCTGAATTTTAAACATTGCTCCGAAGATTACAACTGCTGCGCCAAAACCATATAGCTTCGACATGAACTTTTTCCACCCTTTACTTCCTGGTTTCATAATTTTCTTAATTAAGAATTTGGTTTATTAATTTATCGTTTTTCAACATTTAGCGAAGTTGAATATCGCTTTGAATTACTTCATTACCTTCTGAGGTAAAATCTCTTCCTCCGCGACCAAGGTGCGTCATTACGTTTCGGTATCCAATGTAAGACTTAGCTGTGTCCTGATATTCAAATGTACGAGTAGCGTTCATGAGATAATAACCGATATCCTTCCATGACCCACCTCGCAAGACTTTCCGCTTCATGGAAGGAGGATCCCAATCCATCGCGTCATATCGGTAATCAGTATTCAGATCATGAGAAAATTCATACATTGATTCATCATAAGCCGTTTCACACCATTCAGAAACGTTACCTGCCATACAATACAATCCCCATCCATTCGGATTATAAGAGAACACCTTCACTGTATGGAAACCACCATCTTCAAAGTATCGTCCTCGCATTGGTTTAAAGTTTGCCAAGAAACATCCGGACTCATTGCGAATATACGGACCTCCCCATGGATACTGTGATAAATTCAAATCACCCCTAGAAGCACGCTCCCATTCAGCCTCAGACGGCAAGCGGAAATCGTTCACAAACAGATCCCCCATAGCTACCAACCAATTGTTAAGGAGTTGGGTCCTCCAAACAGCAAATGCCTTAGCTTGCGTCCATGTTACACCTACGACAGGGTAGTTGTCGTAAGCAGGATGCCAGAAATACATATTAGTCATGGGGTCATGGAAAGAATATGTGAAGTCTCTAATCCAACACAATGTATCGGGATAGATACTAATGTTTTCGTCGATAATAAATCTTTGACGATTTTCATGCCCTCGAATCGCATTATTTTGACCTTTCTTATTGAAAAAACCAAGATCTTTATCAAGACCTTGAGGTTCCTCAGTGAACGGATGTTTTGGTGTTTGCAACTGACGATGGTCTTCAACCACTTTATTGCCTTCCTTGTCATAACCGTTGGAAGCGATGTTTATACGTCCCCTTTGAGCTGCTTCTCGGAAATCAATCCAATAATAACGAAACAACATCTTTTGCTTGTCAAGTTCACGTCTTTTATAGTAGCGCTGAGGCTGGGGATAATAAAGATCAGCCAAGACAGGGACGACCTCAGGATCTGAATAATCCAACTCACGATCCCAATTCAAAGAAAAAAGAGAACGATTTAATTGACGATCAGATGGATCGTAATCTACATACTCTAATGAACCTTCATCAAAATATTGATCTTCATAATTAATCCAACGCTGAGCAGCATCATCATCTTCCAAGCCAAAATAAATTTTGTCTCGCGCTATGGAATCTCTAACCCACTCAACGAACTGACGATACTCGTTATTCGAGATTTCTGTTTGGTCGATGTAGAAAGCCTGTACGGAGACCGTTTTAGCTCTGGTTTGATGCAAAAAAGGGACATCCAAGTCGTTTTCACCCATCTGAAAGCCCCCGGAGGGGATGTAAACCATTCCCAAGGGAATTTCTGGAGTGTAGACTGGTCTTTCTAAAACACCAGTAAGGTGTCCCGATCTTGTGCTACAAGATGCAAGAAAAACACCGAACAATACTACTACTAATAGCTTTTTCATTCTCACTGTATTTAATGTGCTCTGATCACAATTTTAACATTCTACAGGATCAATTCACTTTCTTGTATAACGAAACTATACACAATCTGGTTACAAATATTTAACTTTTTTTTCAATTCTACAACCACCTCGGATGATTTGCTCTAGTTGGTGGAGGCGTTGGAAGATAAAAACAATACTTCAAAAGTAATTCATGGGAACCTCTGGACACTGATGCTATTTTGTTAGTTGTTAAATCATACGAATAACCCACGGTCATGTTCTGAACCGGCATACACCCAAGCATAAGGGCTAACGCATCCACATTCCGATATGTCAATCCTCCATAAAACTTGTTACGCCATAAATATCGGACATTAATATCCCCGCTTAGCTTTATGAATTCGGTCCGAAGTAACGTTTGAATATCAATATCTCCTCCGGCAATATTATGAATTTTTTTTCCTCCCATTAAGTAGTAATGTCTTACAGTTTGAAATGATTGCTGAGCAGACGCTGTGTTTTGTTTTAAGAGAGATTGGGTTAAATGCGTCGATGATATGCCGAAATAAAAACCG
>JBIKYP010000065.1:0-13428 GCA_044355195.1 Crocinitomicaceae bacterium
GGAGCATAAGTAGACTGATTTGCCGTTTTTTCGGTTAAGGTTTCTTGTGCTTGAATCTGATTGTGATAAAACAAAACTGCTATAAGGACAGTGAATAGTATATATCTATTTTTCATTTTTCATTTTTTATTTTTTATTTAATATAACCTAAATATTTGTTTTTTTGCAGCGTCTCTCTCTCCAATGAACGCTAACATCTGTATCTACGAATATTTTATTTGTCATTTGTATTTTTGGGTTAGATAGTCCGTGTAGTCATCTTTATCATCGTATTTTTTTGGCAGATCGATGACCCCTGATAAACTTTCAACCAATGGCGAGATGTTGTCTTTTGTTGAACCCTCCTTTGTGAGTAACTGCAAATAGCTTTCGATTAGTTTTGAAAGACTGATCTTCTTGGATTCTGCATAAAGTTTTGCCTGATTTATAATCTCCTTATCCAGTTTTAACGTCAATTTTGTGTCCATAGCGATTAAATATACGTACAAATATATTAATTATATACGTACAAATATATTAATTATATACGTACAAATATATTAATTATATACGTATAAACAAAAGAGGGTGCTTTTTGCGTTGCAGGTTGCCACAATCTAACTGCTATCCAACACTTTCATACGATGGAAAAAACCATAGAAATGCCCGATAATTCGTACAGTAGGAATCAGTAAAATTTCCCTTGATAAGACACAAGAGTAACTGCTAAAGAATTTCTCACTTCACAAACAGCGCATCGCTCAAGCCTTGGTTGACGCTGTAATCAGAGAGCGAAACGGTGATCGTTCCTTTTTTTCGGGTGTCCTTCTTGGCTTTGGCATCGCGGTTATTGATGTCAGCGGCTACGCTTTTGGGGATTTTGAACTTTTTCACATCGATCTCGAAGACCATTTTGCTGGGCAAACCATAGGAAACCTTATCGCCGTAGTTGAATGTGGTAGTCACCGTGCCATTCGATTTGGTGGTCACCTGGGTTTTCATGAACACGTTTCGGGTATAATCGACCCATAATTTTGCCAGAATAATCTCACTGCTTTCACCGTTTGGGATGACCGTCACTAAAACACTTTTGGTTGAATTAATAACCGTTGTATCTCCGAGTATTGACTGGTAATTCTTTGAATTGCTGATAAACGTATTCACATCAGTAAAACCTTGTTTCGGCAAGATCACAATACCTTTGGCTTCGACTTTGAATTTATCTTTTTGCTTGAAATAGATCTTGGCTTTCGAAGGAAGAATCTTGATCATGGGAATGTCTGCCGTAACATTCGCTGTTGCGGTGTAATCCTTCACTGTATTCAATTTAGCAACAACTTTAGTTAACAGGTCGTTCGCCATCTGTGCATTCGACCCATGAAGAGAGAACAGAACTAGGATCAACAGAAGATTTCTCATGAGGTAATGTCTTTACGTTTGAAAGCGAAGACCGATACGGCAACGAAAACAACATTGTGCACCAGCAGAATCACGATGGATTCACGAATGGATTCAAAGGGAACAGGATCTTCGAAAAAACTTCGCCATGCGGCCATGTGGGTTGTAAAAAGCAACGGTTTTATCGAATCAAACACCGTGACATCCAAGGTGTCGATGATCGTAAACAAAATAATGATAGCCATTGTCGCGACGATCGGACCAATAGAATTCTCCGCAAAGGCTGACAAACAAATAGACAAACTTGAAACCGTGAGCAGGGAAAGGTACGCTACGGCAAAACCGGACCCGTATCTCCAAAGGATATCTGCGTCTTGCAGGATCACTAATCCATCGCTATTCAGGACAATGAGGTCGCCGGTTCCAAAGATCATTCGCGAGACAACCAATGCCAGAAACCCGAGCCAAAAGGTTAAAAACAAGGTGTAAAGAGCCCCGGCAATAAATTTCGAAAGGACGATCTGCGTGCGTGAAATAGGCTTTGTTGCCAGCATTCGGATTGTTCCCATGGCTGCCTCACCGGAAATAAGATCTCCTGTAACCAGTGCAACTAATAAGGGCACATGGACGATCAGCATCTGCAATATGATAAAGGCAATCAAATTTCCATTCAACACATGCCCATTGAACGTAAGGGTTTGCTCAAAACTTGATGTCACGAAAGAAATGATTGACTTTCCATCCACTTTCATCGCAAAAATGATGATCCCGATGAGTAAGGTCAAGGCCCCTACTCCCAGGTAACTGCGAGGCTTGGAAAGGATCTTAACGAATTCGTTGTATGTGTTTTTCAGCAGCATATTCAGGATTGAATGGTTTTTAAGAAGTAATCTTCTAGTTTTCGTTTGGGTTCGATCGCTGTGACATGGATCCCGCTTTCCACGAATAACTTATTCACCAGAGGAATCTGTTGCTGCTCCAAAGTAATATCCAATTCCTTATCTGAAATCACATTCACCTCCGCCGTAGAATACGCAGAACTCAATAACCTTCTCGCCTCTTCTATACGATCCACCTCGAAGCGCACGACTAATTCCTGTGCATTCAACAATTCTTCTACACTTCCCTCAACAATGGTTTTACCTTGATTAATGATGACCATTCGGTTGGATATCAATTCAATTTCGGCAAGTTGATGTGAGGAAAGGATGATAGTTTTATTCTGTTCGTTTTTAAGCCGCAAAATGAGATTTCGGACCTCTACAATACCCTGTGGGTCTAGGCCTGTAGTTGGTTCATCTAGAATGATGAGATCCGGTTTGTGTAATAATGTCTGCGCGATTCCCAGACGTTGTTTCATTCCATGAGAAAACCCTTTGACTTTGTGTTTGCCACGATCTACCAATCCTACAAAATCAAGCATCTCCCAGATTTCTTTTTTCGATACCTCTGCACCGGAAATACGCGCAAAGATTTCTAAGTTTTTCTCCGCTGAAAGGTAACGGTAGAAATCCGGCTTTTCGATTATGCTGCCTACATTCGAGAGAATCTCACGACGATTGGTCTGAAATGATTTACCAAACAAACTCACCGCACCCCGATCGGGCTTGATTAAAGAAAGTAAACAACGTATAGTGGTGCTCTTCCCTGCTCCGTTCGGACCAAGAAAACCAAATACATCTCCCCTATACACCTTAAAAGAAACATCCTTGACTGCTTCAAAGGTGCCGAACTTTTTAGAAAGTTGTTCAACCGATACAATTACTTCGTTGTTCACACTACAAGAACAAGAGGAAAATCAAAATGTTTGGTCTTCATCGAACACTTACGTAAGAAAGCGGAACCTATGAACTACTTCAGGCATTTTACAATATCCTTTTTTCAGTCGTTTTCTTCGTTTGGCAATTTGATTGTATAAATAATCTCGCAACTTTCGCGGCACGATCTTAAGTACAATCAGTATTCGACAATACCATTTCAAATGTTTCAATAAACGCAATGCTGCATCAGAACGGGAAAAAATGCGGCCGTTGTCCTTCAGATACATCGTATTTGGATCAATTTCTTTCAACCCTCCGGAATGAAGCATCAATTCGGCCTTGTCAGACTGTAAGGCGCAAAACAAAAGTTCATGGTCTCTTTCATGCTTCAATATAAAAGACACCATTGAATTGCAAAATCCGCAGTCGCCATCGTAAAAAAGGATCGATTCCATATTCCTAAAGGTAATTATTCGGTCGCATATTCTCGTGGTTTGTATATTTGTCGCACTTAAACTTACGAAATGAAAAATGTTGCTGTTATCGGAGCCGGAACCATGGGAAATGGAATTGCTCACGTTTTTGCTCAATTTGGTTACCGCGTTTCGCTGATTGATATTTCCCAGGCATCACTGGACAAAGGAATGTCGACCATAGCGAAAAACCTAGACCGTCAGGTAGCAAAGGAAGCCATCACCGAAGCCGATAAACAAGCTACATTGAACAATCTAACGACTTATACTTCTATCGAAGAAGGCGTTAAAAATGTAGAATTGGTGGTTGAAGCTGCTACAGAAAATGTAGACTTGAAACTAAAGATCTTTGCTGATCTGGATAAATTCACTGCACCTGAAGTTATTCTGGCGACGAATACTTCTTCCATCTCGATTACCAAAATTGCGGCAATCACTACTCGTCCGGACAAGGTTATTGGAATGCATTTTATGAATCCGGTACCGGTTATGAAACTAGTGGAGATCATACGTGGGTATTCTACATCTGATGAGGTGACGAACCTGATCATGGAAACTTCGAAGAAATTGAACAAAGTTCCAGTTGAAGTGAACGACTACCCTGGATTTGTAGCAAACCGTATCCTCATGCCGATGATCAACGAAGCCATCATCACGCTATTTGAAGGCGTAGCAGGTGTGGAAGAGATCGACACGGTAATGAAGTTAGGTATGGCCCATCCGATGGGTCCATTGCAACTAGCTGATTTTATCGGATTAGATGTTTGTTTAGCCATTCTGGATGTCCTTTACGAAGGATTTGGAAATCCAAAATACAAGGCTTGTCCACTTTTGGTGAACATGGTTACCGCAGGTAAAAAAGGCGTTAAATCAGGAGAAGGGTTCTATTCCTGGACGCATGGCACCAAGGAGTTGATCGTAGCGGATTATTTTAAGAAGTAAGTCAGTCTTTTAAACCTCACGATGGACGTGAGGTAAAGGGTGTTCAAGTCCTTCGGACTTGTTTTATCCTACAGGTGGTTTTATCCCCATGATTGACTTGGGGTAAAGGGTGTTCAAGTCCTTCGGACTTGTTTTATCCTACAGGTGGTTCAATCCTCAAGATTGACTTGGGGTAAAGGATGTTGAAGTCCTTTGGACTTGTGTTTTAACTTACTTAATCCTGAAGGGATTAAATCCTATACCGCTGCATGAAATGCAACGAAATGAAAAACCAACACAACTCAACCCTGAAGGGGTTGAACCTCAAACAGATATTTTTCTTCGAAATCAATTTGATTTTCCTTGAGTAAGGAAATATATTCTTGGTAAAATGTTCTTTTACGATGATGTTCCTCTTGCCCTTTGATGTAATTGAATACCCTTTCTTTTTCTTTAGTACTATATGTAAATGCTCCGTAGCCCTTTTGCCAACCGATAAATTTCGGAAAGAGCTTATTCTCCTTAATGTACAAGGAACTAGACACTTTAATGTCCTTTACCAACGATGATAAAGAGACAGACGGATGTAGTTCAATCAGTATATGGACGTGATCCTCGACACCATTGATGATGTAAACAAAGCAATTCTTTTTGCGAATCACACCTGCCATGTAAGCATACAATTGCTCTCTTCCTTCCTTGGTTAAAATGTGTTTGCGGTATTTAGTACCAAATACGATCTGGTAAAGAATATTCGTGTAGGTAGACATAGGTTAGTTGGTTGGTTTGTTATTCAACCCCTTCAGGGTTGGTAAGTTTCGTTTGTATTTTGTTCTAGTCCTTCGGACTTAAATGAAAATACGAAATATAATCAAGACGAGTGCATATTCGTTGTAATTTTTTCAACCCCTTCAGGGTTGGTGGCTAGGCTCAAGTGTGGTCATCACCTCATGGATGTTGTGTTAGCTGTTCAAGTCCTTCGGACTTGTTTTATCCTACAGGTGGTTTTATCCTCAAGTTTCACTTGAGGTAAAGGTGTTCAAGTCCTTCGGAATTGTGTTGTAATTTACTTAATCTTTAAGGGTTTAAATCCTGTACCGTTGCATGAAATGCAACGCATGAAACATGGAACAAACCTCACAAACCTAAAGGGGTTGAATCCTGATGCATCTTTGTCACCTAAAAATATCCGCCATCACTTTCCCCCGGGAAATGGGGAAATTAAAATGAAGCATTTCCGCAATCGTAGCACTGACATCAATCTGTTCATAGTTGTTGGGTAAAGCAACGTTGGTCTTGAAATCCGGTCCTAGAGCAAGAAGGTAAATTGATCGACAGCCTTCACAATTATCGCCATGACTAACGAATCCATCTCTTCTGCCCTTTAGGTGACGTCCGTGATCATTCGTAATAAACAACGTTGTTTTTCCTTTGTAGACGGAATCATTCTGAATGAAATTCCAAAGTTGAAGGGCTTTCTGATCGGTCTTTCTAATAGCGTTAAGGTATCCTTCCCATAAATTGGCATGGCCATTAACATCTACTTCCAGCAAATTGATCAGTGTCAGTTTTGGATGATGTTCTCCAAGAATGCGCAGGGCATCTGTAAAATTCTTTTCATCGGAAGCATATCCTACCCCTGATCCATTCACACCACAATAAACGGAGGGCTGGTATTTATTACGCCAGGATTTATCCTTCGTATTCCCTAGTATACTTAGCTTACCCTTACTGGCAATGACCCAAGCCTGATTCTTTGGTAACGACTTTTCTTTTAAAAAATATTGAAATATTGACGGATTCTTTGGTAATTCCAATCCTGCATTATTGATGCGCTGATACACCCCTGTAGTAATGGCTGTATGTCCCGCATTCGTATAGGTCGAGCCATTGTTCCTGAAATTTTTTACAAGCACGCCTTGTGGAGCAAGAACCCCGGCTAAATTCGGAATGTAGGAGTAAGATGTATCTCCAAAGGTTTCGCTCATTCTAGGGCCATCAATAACCAGAACAATAATATTTTCTGTTTGATATCGTCTATCGGACTGAATTCCGTCATTCCGTACACTAAAGGAAAAAAAGAACAGCGTAAACGAAGCTACCAAAGAGAAAGCGATATACCGATTCCGATGAAATAATTTGATCAAGATCATCAAGGAAATTTCGGGAATTTGGAAAAATCTCTTGGCCTTTTTTCCAGAAATGCATTTCGACCCTCGACAGCTTCTTCAGTCATATACAACAAACGGGTTGCTTCTCCGGCATACACTTGCTGCCCTACCAGACCGTCATCGATCAGGTTAAATCCAAACTTTGCCATTTTTATAGCGGTTGGACTTTTAGATAGAATCTCCTGTGCCCATTCATAAGCTGTATGTTCAAGTTGTTCATGAGGAACCACTGCATTTACCATCCCCATCTCGTATGCTTCTTGAGCAGAGTATGAACGTCCGAGAAAGAAGATTTCACGCGCACGTTTCTGCCCCACCTGTCGAGCTAAATAAGCGGAGCCAAATCCTCCATCTACACTGGCCACATCCACATCCGTTTGCTTGAAGATCGCATGTTCTTTACTGGCAATCGTAAGGTCACAAACCACATGCAGGCTGTGTCCGCCGCCTACCGCCCAACCCGGAACGACCGCGATCACCACCTTATTCATAAAACGGATATGACGTTGCACATCGAGAATATTAAAGCGATTTACACCATCTTCACCTTTATAGCCTGTGTTAGATCGTACCCTTTGATCACCACCTGAGCAAAATGCCCATCCTCCGTCTTTAGGAGAAGGTCCTTCACCACTGATCAACACCACCCCTATCTCCTGTGATTCATGTGCATGGATCAAGGCCTGGAGTAATTCATCCGTTGTTTTGGGCCGAAACGCATTCCTGCATTCCGGGCGGTTAAAGGCAATGCGAGCTACACCATTGGCATACTTGTAGGTGATGTCTTGAAATTCCTTGATGGTCGTCCAGTTGATCTCTTTCATACTTCTCGTTAATGGCTGTTTAAAGATACAGATTCTATTTCGTTCCTTGTGGAGTATACATGGTAACACCTCGCTCATTATAGGCTTCCAGCATTACCTCAAGCATTCCTTTGGCATCCACTAAAAGTGATTCTGCCTGACCAATTCGGACATGCTGCATGACTCCTTTTTTGATAAAAAGCGGGATCAATCCGTCACAGCGCCTTTCTTTGCTTTGAATCGGGTTATGAACTTTGGTTTGCATTCGTTCTACACGACCGTCTGGAAATCTGACGTTTACTTCAAAGATCTCTTGTGCATATACCGGTAAGGGAAAGTCTGAAACAGCATCTTCCAGAGTGTGCAAATTGGTTCCTGCATTGTCAAGGGTAACTCCTAAATACAAGATCTTCCCTCCTTTTAGTGATAATTTCGCAAATGGGCTCTTGGACGTATAGGGTGTGAGTTCACCTAAATGTTCTGACGTAAACCATTCCGCATCCGGTCCTATACACGAGACTGGTTCGGTTGGATGTGCACTTCTGATCGCATTCGGCAGGGTTCGGAAATATTCTGAGATTGCACCCAGACCTGATCGGTCATTCGCCACATCAAACTCTTTCAAATTTCGGATATAATCGAGTTGAAAAGAAGTATTCGGTGAATTCGGCATGAGCAAATTACCTTCTGGGCCAATGACATCCAGTAAAGCTTGAACGACCGTCTGCGGACCATTTTCTACGTAACCGATCTTTGATAAACTTGCATGAACAAGCAGGTAATCACCCGAACTGATACCTATCAACTGAAATTGCTTTTTTAATTCATGTTGAGTCAGCACCTCGCCCTTTTTCCGAAGTTCATTCAGCTCTTCATTGCGACGATCCTTCTTTCGTTGACGATACCACTGCAGCAAAAAGGAAGGAAGTATTCTACGTGTCAGATCCCTCATTTACTGCGAAATAAACGTATATGTGATCGTTCCTTCCTGATTCATAGCAGCAGAACCTGAAAAGTTAAATCTAGATTTTCGTGCATAGCTTACGGCCTGATCAATCATACATTTACTTGATCCCGCAGACGCGACAGGTACCGCAGAAACCACATCTCCATTTTGATTTACCTTAATGTGCACGGTTATTTTACCTGTTGACCCATAACCACAGGTATAGCCGGGATTTCGAATCCACCAGTTGTCGTTTTGATGTGGAGTCCGACCTTTGAGTGACCAATCTACCATTACATTGCCGGAATAAGCTGTACTACCCCCTTTTTGAGATGTTGTTTGTTCAGTGCTGCGGTTTGTAGATGAGGTGCTGTTCTTTTGTCGCTTATCCATTTCCTCTTTGATCGCTTGTCTTTTGGCTACACCACCTGTCTCTTCAAACAATTGTTTTTCGTAATCCTTCGCTTTACTGACCCCATCTTCTGATGGTGCGTTTTGAGACCAATTTTCATCAGAACTTTTGCGCTGATCGTCACTGCTCCTGGAAATATTTTTCATATTTGAAAGGCTTTGGTCCTGCCGGATCATTAAGTCCTCCGGTGTCACCATCAGTTCTTTTTCATCCTGAACCGACACCTCCGATTCATCAGTGAAAGGATCGACGGGCCAGTATTGCTCATAGATCTCAAATTGCAGATAAACAAACACACCGGTAAACACCGCAAATGCAGCAATAATACCCCAGCGATATTTCTCAATGAATTGAATCATTAATTACTATTCACAACACGATTAGGTTTAATAACTCTCGACTCTTTAGTAAGAAAATACTGTAGTTGTCCGTCTCTGCTCATAACAAATAAGTCCTTATCTACCTGGCGAACAGATTCATATTCCACAACAAGTTTGGGCTCCGCCTTTGTGTTCAATAAACCGTAATGCAACCCATTATACACGACAAAATATTCCTTCCCAATTCTGCTAATGTTCTTATATTCTAAAGGTAGCAATACCATTCCTTTTGAATCAATGACTCCTTGAAATCCATTTTTCTCAACGATCGCCGTTCCCGAAACAAAGCTCTCTGCATACGAATATACGGGTTGGACAACAACTTTTCCCAAAAGATCAATATAACCCCACCCCTTACCTTTCGAAAAAGCAATCAAGGAACTCATGTCGCCAATTTCAGAAAATACCGCTGCTAATATCACACGACCATTTTTATCGATAACGCCATATTTCCCTTTGAATTTAATCACGGTCAGATTAGAGTTAAATTGTCCTTTGGCCTCCGAGTTAGGAAACATCTCATACTGAGCTGGGATTATGGTATTACCCGAAAGGTCAATATAACCGATCTTTCCATTTTGAATAATCATGGTCCGATCGATAACGGGTTTCAGTATACGATCATACTGAGGGTTTACTACGATTTCACAATTACGTTTCATTAGACCATACTTGTTGTCATTCATAAATATGAGTAATGTATCACTGAAGAATTCAATTTTTTGGTAAGTTGGAGACACTATATCGTTGCCAAAAACATCAATAAACGCCTGATTAGATCCAATCTGTACTTTTGCAATACTGTCTGAAAAAGAAAATGCCTCTTCAAACTTTTCCGGTATTCGAAGTTGACCATTGGCATCGTAGTAGGCATACAAACTATCCTTTTTTCCATATGCCAACCCGTTTGATAGGCCACCAATATCATCAAATACGATTGGGATTATAATTTTACCGGAGCGGTCAATCATTCCAAATTTGCCATCGAGTTCTACAATTGATCTCCCATTTTCAAAATCCGTGACAGATGTATACACAAAAGGAACGATCAATTTGTTTCCTTTATCTATAAAACCGTATTTCTGATCTTTCATAACTGTGGCCAAGCCTTCGACAAAGAATCCGGCCTGTTCAAATTGAGGTTCTATACGCATTACACCTTCATAATCCATAAATCCAAAAAGCTCACCCTGATTGAATGGCAGCAACTGTAATTTAAAATTCTTAATGTCTAACTCCAATTCCTCAACATACGGATAATCGGGATAGGATACCCGAAACTCATCTATTCTATTGTCATTGAATTCACTCATAAAAAGCTGATAAATTTTTCGCCAAGCCAGTCCAACATTTCGGTTCTGAGGATAACTTTTTAAAAACGAATGATACGACTCAATGGTATTGCTTTCTGTCAGAATTCTATACACTTGATCTTCAGCATCCCGTTCGTGTGAACTTCCGGGATATTTTGATAAAAATTCAAGATAAGAATTCAACGATCTGCTTTTTGTAAACTCTTTAAATAGAAGATTATCGAACTTGATTTTAGCGCGATTGAAATACTCACTGTAAGGATAATTTTTCATGAATACACCTAAGGTCGTGGAGGTATTAAAAGACAACGCATGTGCAAAAGCAATTGAATCTCTGAGATGTAACGCAGTAAAATACTCGTTAGACCAAGGATGATCTTTAAGAAACTTATCATAGGAATCAATCGAATTTTCCTTTGCTGCTAATTTGAAGAACTCAGTACTAATCTTCGTTTTTAAAAGATAGAGATTAACATAATCAAATTCGCATGCAATTTTAGCATAATACGCTTTCCTCTTCTCATCCAATTGTTTATAGGTACTATCCGAAATTAAAATATATCGGAATGCCGAATCAATATTGTGAAAAGGGTTGTCAGATCGATAATAAATAGTGGCCAACCCATAAGATGAAGCAGAGACATGTCTTTTCAAGGTTTGCTCAAAACATCTTTTCGCTTTAAAGTAATCGTATATTTTCAATGCCTCATATGCCCTTTCAATCTTCGTGGCCCTGAGATGAGGTGAGAAAAGGAAAAACAATAAAACGAACAGTACTTTTTTTCGCATCAGTTAAACCTTATGGATGTGGAATGTGAAACGTAAGAATAAAGTTAATGTTTCTAATAACAAAACGAAAAAAGCCTTCCGTCATGCGACAGAAGGCTTTCTAACTTTTTAACGTCTCCTACTTTAGATGACGACCGTATCTGTTTTTAAATTTATCAATTCTACCGGCAGTATCCACAAATTGAACAATACCAGTAAAAAAGGGATGTGACTTGTGAGAGATGTCAAGCTTCACCAATGGATACTCGTTCCCGTCTTCCCATTTAATCATTTCATTTGATGATGCGCACGATGGACACAAAAAGGCGTAATCATTTGACATATCTTTGAAAACAACTAATCTGTAATCTTCAGGGTGGATATCTTTTTTCATCTATGTTTAATTTTTCTCTTTATTGTCGTTTGAATAAGCGAGGTTGTTTGTCAAAATTTCAAATACAAAGCTACCTTAGCTATTTCAAAACGATTTAATTGTTCTAATCCTACAAAATAGGGATGCAAATTTAATTAGAATCTTTTGAATATTTCACTTTTTCATTAAAATATTGTAGGTTTATTCTCGTTTTTTAATAAAGCTCTGAAACGAACCCGACTTTGAAAGCTATTTTTTCAATTTTACTAATACTTTTTTCAATAGCCGCTTCACTCCAAAGTTGCAAAAAATCAGTATTTCTGTCTAAGAAAAATATTTCATTTTCTTTAGATACGCTAGTCTTTGATACCATATTCACAACTATTGGTTCCACGACCAAGCAATTCAAAATCTACAATAGGGAAAACAAAACTGTGCGCATCGATCAAATTGAACTTATGGGGGGATCTTCCTCTCCGTTTAGAATAAATATTGACGGACTTAAAGGAAGTAAATTTAGTAGTATTGAAATCGAGGGTAAGGATAGTCTGTTTGCATTTATTGAAGTCACCCTTTCGATTAATGGCGGAAATCTTCCAATGGTAATTGAAGATTCAATCAGATTTCGCACGAATGGAATGGATCAATACGTAAAACTCGCTGTTTGGGGACAGGATGCTTATTTCCATTATTCCAATTTTCAAGCAGGAATCTTGGACATCAACGAAGGTTTCTGGCCTAACGATAAACCACATGTGATTTATGGTGCCGCAATCATTGACTCGTCAAAAACACTAACAATTTCTGCAGGAACGGATGTCTATCTTCATAAAAATGCGATGATGTATGTTTACAAGGGCTCACTGAAGATTGAAGGCACTCTTGGAAATGAAGTTACTTTTCAGGGAGACAGACTAGAAACTCTTTACGATGATGTGACGGGACAGTATTATGGTATTTATTTTCACGAAGCAATCCCTTCTAAGATTGACTATGCTATCATCAAAAATGGTACTTCCGGAATTCACATGTATTCCCGAAACCCCGTTTTCTCGGGATACACACTTCAAATGACAAACACAATTATTGAGAATAATGCGCGCTATGGAGTATTTCTTTATTCCGGGTCGAGATTAAAAGCCGAAAATTGTGTTATCGCTAAAAATGGTCTATATGGATTACTCGTGCTTGAAGGATCTGATTTTGTCTTCAATTATTGTAATCTTTTGGGTTATGGCTCAGACGGAAAAGGGAATCCTGTTGTAGGAATCAGCAATTACTACAATGACAAGGCAAAGAATACCGTAAACGTCGGTTCAATTAATGAGGGTAAGATCTATAATTCTGTAATCTATGGAAACGAAGATAATGAGATAATCATCGATACACTGCATAACCCTGCAATTTCACTTAACTTCGATTTACAAAATTGCGTTATTAAAACAAAAAATATACCTCCCGACAATTTTTACAAAAATATCGTTTGGAATGGCAATCCTCTATTTAATGATATATCCGCAGGAGACTACCTTTTTCCAAATTCATCCGCCCTCAACAATGGGGCAAAACCATCTTTAGCACCTTCAATTCAAAACGACATCAGAGGCTTCTCACGATCTTCTACATCTCCAGATATTGGGGCTTATGAAAACTAAAAACGGAGGACAAAAGTCCTCCGTTTTTAGTTTTATTCAGAAACATTAGATTAAGCGTTAGCCAGATTCATATTGT
>JBIKYP010000076.1:0-10926 GCA_044355195.1 Crocinitomicaceae bacterium
AAGGCTTTTTCTGCTTCATTCAAATCAAGCTCAATGATTTTCTCAATTCCATTTTTACCCAGTACCACGGGTACTCCAAGATAGATATCTTTCATTCCGTACTCACCTTGCAACCAAGCACAAACCGGGAAGATACGTTTCTGATCACGGATTACAGCCTCCACCATTTGAGCAGCTGCAGCTCCGGGAGCGTACCATGCAGATGTGCCAAGCAACTGAACAATCTCACCGCCTCCAAACTTGGTGCGCTCAATAATCTCGTTTAATCGATCTTCCGATATTAATTCTGTAACCGGAATTCCGGCAACCGTAGTGTAACGTGGTAAAGGAACCATGGTGTCTCCATGACCACCCATCAAAACTGCTTGAATATCCTTCGGAGAAACATTCAATTCCAATGCAAGAAAAGATCGATAGCGGGCAGTATCCAGTACACCTGCCATACCGAAAACTTTTTTCGAATCAACTTTTGCCGTCAAATAAGCACAATAGGTCATTACATCCAACGGATTCGACACAATGATAATCACTGCATCAGGAGAATATTTTACAATATTTTCCGTAACAGTTTTAACGATGCCTGCATTAGTAGCAATCAAATCGTCGCGCGACATCCCCGGTTTTCTCGGAAGACCTGAAGTAATTACAACAACATCCGAATTGGCCGTTTTTGTGTAATCATTTGTCGAACCGATTGTTCGTGAATCGTACAAATTAATCGGAGAAGTTTCCCAAATATCAAGAGCTTTTCCCTCTGCGAATCCCTCTTTTATATCAAGAAGAACTATTTCATTTGCGATTTCCTTGTGAGCCAAAACGTCGGCGCAAGTTGCTCCAACATTTCCTGCACCTACCACTGTAACTTTCATTTGATTCAAAAATTGGTAAAATAGATTTTTATTCAAAGGCGAATTTAGTATTTATTGATCAATAAATCGTATTATTTGTGAGCAAGCGCAAGATTATTGTCTAAATTAGAGCTAAGGCAACCATTGTTAAAAGTTTACGTCTTATTTTTAAACCATCGTGGAGAACAAAGAGAAATTGTCAGCATTGATTGAAGGATGTCTGCGAAATGACCGGCGTTGTCAGGGTGAATTGTTTAAACTTTACTACGGTAAACTACTATCCTTATGTTTGAGATACATCTCAGATAAGGATAGTGCTCAGGAGGTTCTCCAAGAAGGTTTTATTAAGGTCTTTGAAAAGCTGGGAACATTTGATTATACAGGTTCTTTTGAAGGTTGGATGCGTCGAATAATGACTTATACAGCAATTGATGCCATCCGAAAATCGAAAAAAGATCCCTTTCGAACGGATAACGACAATGACTTCAAAATGGGTGCAGAAGATCCGTTGATTTCGAAAGAAGAAATGGATCTATCCGAATTAAAAGTCGAAGTTGCATTAGACGCAATTCAGAAATTGTCGCCCGCCTATCGCACCGTATTCAATTTGTTCGTACTTGAGGATTATTCGCACAAGGAAATTTCTGAATTACTGGGAATCAGTGAAGGAACCTCAAAATCAAACCTAGCCAAAGCAAAAATGAATCTTCAACGAATTTTGAAAAAGAAATTAGAAACAATAATATGAACGAACCGATAGAAAAATATTTAAAACACCTTTTTAAAGGTCATGAACTCCCCTATGATGCAGCAGCATGGGACAATCTCTCAAAACGTTTGGATGTTGAAATGCCTTCAGTAAAAAATAAGTTCAACTGGAAATGGTATTTAGGTGGCTTTGCTATTCTCACCACCTCGGTATTGATCTGGCAAAATAGCGACACTCATTCAGGCAAACCTAAGCTTGAACTTTCCTCTTCGAACAATCAGTTGACAACGGTTCAACCAATTATCCAAAACACAAGAATTGAAACTCCTTCAGATACAAAAAACACGAACAACGAGGCGCATTACAAACAACGAGCAATCAAGCCCGCTCAAAAACAGGACATGATTACAAAGGATGACGTCCGACATATTCAATTACCAAAAGTTGAATCAAATCAAGACATTCATTCGGAAATAGAGAAGGTTGAAAATGCCCCTACCCAAACAAATTCATCTTTCGACAAGATTCCCGGTAAGGTTATAACATCGCGAGAAGTCGTGATTTTTCCCAAGGTGGAAGACATGTGTGAAGGTAACGCGATAACTATTCAAAATACAAACCAAAAAACAGATATCTATCTGACTGACAATGTCAAGGTCTATACTATCTTACCCGGAAAGAGTATCAATTTTGCAGCTGAAAATCCTGGGAATTATTATTTTGGATCAATAGAAAACGCCAGAATTCAGTATTCACAGACTCCAAATTTCAAGGTTAAAGAGGGAATTAAACAAGGACTCACCATCCAAGATGAGTTCAAATATGAAGACGGGATACCAACAATGTTTTTTTCGGCAAATACAGAAAGTGTAGTAAACTGCATATGGAAAATTCAAGGGGTAACAAAGGATTTATACGGTAAAGATGTAAAGGCCCATTTTTATAAAAATGGTAAATACGAGATTCAGTTAACGGCGATGCCAAAAGATCTGAGTTGCCCGACCAATATTAAAAAGCAGCTATTCATAGAAGATGATTACAACCTGCTCGCTGTCAACTCTTTTTCTCCGAATTCCCCAAACCCAAAAAACGCAACATTCATGCCCTATGCCTTGAAGGAACGAAATGTTGATTTTACATTGACGATTATTGATCCGTCAAATGGCGCTACGGTTTTTCAAACAAGCGATGCAACGAACGGCTGGACAGGAATTAACCGTAGTACAGGACAAATGGTAGATGCAAACAAGGCTTTCATTTGGGTTGTACGGATTAAAAATCCTTTACCCGATGAAAAATCTGAATACAAAGGAACTATTGTCGTATTGCCATAAAATCAACGAGGAGAGAACCGAAAAGAGAATCATCCAATTAGCTTCAGTTTAAAGAAAAGCATTTGGAATTTTTTCTTTGAGTTCACTCAACATTTGGACACACTTCTGTGAGTGTTTTTCAATTTCGACCTGATCTGTATGTATGGGTTCATGACTTGCAAATTTTCGATATCGTTCCACCTCTTTAACGGCATTTTGATGAGAATCATCCAAATAAAAACGAATGAAGTTCTCCCAAACAATAGAAACTGCCTCCTCAGAAGGATGAACACGATCTAATTTATAAAACCTGTAATCGCGCAATTGATCGATTATGATCTCAAAGGCCGGAAAATAGGTCGCATTGGTCACGCCGCTAAGTCTTCGGACTAATTCGATGAGAACGGCTTTACTCTGATTATTTTCAATAAGCCCATCCCGAATGTGTCTAACCGGACTAACAGTAAACACAATCTTTAAATCAGGATTCAATTGCGACAAATGGAATAACACAGCTCTCCATTCATTTTCAAGCAGATCAATATCAGTTATTTCTTTTCTAAACTGATCATTGGGCTGTTTGTGACAGTTTGCTACCACTACACCTTCAGGTAGCCGGTATCCCCATGCTGTTCCGAGAGTAATAATCAATACTGCGTTTCCCCTGAGGTATTTTCGCCATTCATCGCAAATCTCATTCAACTTCGTTTGAATTTCGTTGACCGAACGTGCTTTTAGCTGTGAATTAGCATCCCAACTATAATAAAAATCATGACTTCGAAAAACATTATTTAATCGACTACACTTTCCATTATTTTGTGTGCAAGCTAATAGGAACCTAGCCAACGGAAGGGGGTGAAAAACGGTTCCAAGGGGATTTGAATAACTATGAAAACCACAATAATTAGCACGTGATGAAATCTCTTCTGAAAAACAACTTCCTAAAAACAATAGGTTAGCGTCATAATTAAGAGTAAAAGGGGCTTTACCGAGATCAAATTTCAAAAACAGATTATCCATATTAATTCATCAGTGCACGAGCATTTTCAATAGCTGCCTGACTAATGATTTCGCCACTCAATAACCTGGCAACCTCCTCGATTCGTTCATGCTCATTTAAGCTAATTACACTCGACTGAGTCCTTCCGTTCTCAGTAATTTTCTCCACTTTAAAATGTGTATTTCCTTTTGCCGCTACTTGTGGTAAATGCGTAATTGCAATGAGCTGTCGGTGTTCTCCCATGGATGCCAGAAGTGCACCCATTTTTTCAGCAACTTCCCCGGACACTCCGGTATCTATCTCATCAAAGAGGATGGTAGGCATCAACTTTTTCTCGGACAACACCTTTTGCAACGCCAACATAACTCTGGATAATTCTCCACCGCTTGCAGCCTGCTCAATAGGTATCATTTCTGTGCCCGCATTTGCAGAAAATAAGAGCCGAATACTAGTCTTTCCCCGATGATCTATTTCTGACTTCTCCTCAAGAAAAAACTGCAATCTGGTTCCGCTAAGTTTAAGCGAACCAAGGACATCCAATATCTTTTTGGAAATATCCGAAGAAGCAGTAAGACGCGTATGGTGCAATTCATCTGCCCAAATAACAAGAGTTTCCAATTTCTTTTTCAAAATGATCTCTCCTTTTTCTATTCTATCCTTGAGTTCATGAAGATCCGCACTTCTGTTTTCTAATTCCTTGTAAAAGGTTAGAAGAGCATTCTGATTTACTAGTCCGTGTTTTTTTAGAATTCGATTATAGTTGTCAAGAATTCCTGTAATACTTTCGAGACGCGAAGGATCCAAATCTCCGGTTTCCACAATACGATTTGAATCTTCAGTAATATCTTTAAGCTCCAAAATCAACGTATGAAGTCGCTTCTCCATTTCATCAACTAGCCGATGAATTCCGCTCAACTTGCTTAATCCAATTTCCAATTTCTTTAATTGATCCAAAATTCGACCATCTCCATTTATCTCCTCTTCTAGCGAATGCAACCATACTTTGACCTCTTCTGAGTTAGATAGTGCGTGAAATTCTCGTTCCAACAACTCGAAATCGTATTTCTCAGGCTGCAATTTTGCAATCTCCTCTCGCTGAAACTCATCGTAGTCACTTTTTTTGACAAGATGCTCACATGATTCCTTTAAGTCAAGCCACTTACGCCTCTCATCAGTGTAGGTGTTATATTCTCGTTTAAAGTTTAACGCATCCACCTCAATTCCTGCAAGCGCATCCAACAGTTCAAGCTGATAGTCAGTCGATCTTAATTCAATGGTATTATATTGAGAATGAATATGAAAAAGTGAGCCTGACAATTCCTTTAAAACTGTTAAACTTACGGGTGTATCATTGATAAAAGCCCTTGATTTACCTCCAGAATGAATCTCGCGTCGAATTACTATTTCCTCCGTTAGATCGAGATCATTTCTTAAAAACCAATCAGCGAAATAAGCTTTGTCAATTTTAAACACAGCCTCACAAAACGATTTATCGCCTGCCGGCCCGATCAAACTGAAGTCGGCACGTTCTCCCATTATAAGTCCTAACGCACCTAATAAAATTGATTTTCCTGAACCGGTTTCTCCGGTTAGTACAGTGAAACCTGATCCCAATTCGAGATCAACCCGATCGATAAGCGCAAAATTCCGTATTTGCAAATGAATCAGCATCAATTGAGTATTTCCTGATAGGAGCTTGAATTAGCGGGGTCAATTTTTTTTAGCAGTGCAATTACATCGTTTTTCTCCTTAACATCAGCGTCTGAATACAAATTTCTAAGCTCATCACGTTTTGCCTGAACGAAATTCAAAAGATTGACCGAATTTGGCCGCGTCGCTACCACCGTTGTTAATTTGTTCAAGGCCTCGTAAATGGATTTTCGTGCTATTACTTTATCGTCATATAAATGATCGATTCCGATACGATGATATTCATAATTACATTCACGAAGTGGTTCGAATAACTGGTGTAGAATATTATCAACCAAATAAAATCTATTTCTCTTGCCTTGTTCATTGGATTTCCATCCCGTTGCATTTGAAGATTGAGCGTTAGACACAATTTGTTGTGCCTCAGTAAAGTATGGGGTGCCACCTTTCAGAGAGAAAGAATCATAATCAATTCCTAAAATGAAATACGCATAGAATGCTAAAATGGAGGTCAGATTGTCACGATACTGATTGGGAGCATAGACCAAAACTGCATTTCTCGAATACGAAAACTGAATGTCATTGTCCTGAAAATTAAACAGTGTGGTATTATATGACGTATTGTAGGCGGGCCTGGATGATTGAACTTGCATAGAGCCTTCGTAAATACCTGAGGAGGGAATTTTATTTATTTGCAATTGAATGTTACAATTTATACGTTCTTCTACTTTAAACTTGTCCTTGGTCCATTGTGTCGTATTCATTAAATCATAGATGGTTTGCTTTAACTGGTCAAATATTTCCTTCTCAACAGATGTTATCTCAAGACGGGCATCTGTAATTAAACTTACCTGACAATTTAACTCTTGTGAAAAGAATCGGAAAGGTGTAACGCACAGTAAAACCAAAACTTTTTTTAACATTTGTAGGCAATTAGAGTATCCAAAATATCATCAGCAACGTCCAATTTAGACTTTAACTCAAATCTAACCAAATTATTGCGATCGTCAAGAATACTTACCTTGTTTGTCTCTCCGGCAAAACCTGCTCCTTCATCGCTCAAGGTATTCATTACTATTAAGTTGAGATTCTTTGATTCTAATTTTATTCGGGCATTAAAATAAACATCCGATGTTTCCAAAGCAAATCCGATCAATGTTTGAAAAGGTTGTTTATGTTCACCTGCCCATTTAAGGATGTCAGGATTTTTAATCAGATTCAGTTGTAGTGTATCGGTACTTTTCTTAATCTTTTCATTCGAAATCGTTTGAGGTCTGTAATCTGCCACAGCGGCAGAAAAAATACCAATATCGCAGTTCGACCAGCATCTTTCGACTTCTTCCATCATTTGAATTGCGGATACAACGTTGATCCTGGAGATAGAGGGATGCGATATTGTCAAACTAGTTGGTCCGCTTACCAAAATAACTTGAGCCCCCCTATTTGCGGCGCATTCCGCAAGGGCAAATCCCATTTTACCGCTGGAATGATTACCAATGAATCGCACCGGATCAATCGCCTCGTGAGTTGGGCCGGCCGTTATAAGTATCTTTTTTCCGGCGAGACTTCTAACCAAAATATCCTCTTGAAAGAATTGAACTACACGCTGAGCAATCGTCTCAGGTTCAGCCATTCTACCTTGTCCTTCCAAACCACTGGCTAGTGCGCCCTCTTCCGCAGGAATGACAATAACACCGTCTTGAGAAAGTTGATCTAAATTTCTCAATGTTGTTGAATGAGCGTACATATCAAGATCCATTGCAGGTGCAACCATTGTTTTACCTTTCATAGATAAATAGACAGCAAGAAGCAGATTATCACATGCCCCATTTGCCAATGAAGCCAAGGAATTTGCAGTAAGTGGGGCTACCAAGTAAAGGTCTGCCCAAGAAGCTAAATCAACATGATTTGTCCATAAACCGGTTTTCCGATCCCAAAATTCGATAGCAACCGGATTTCCGGACAAGGTTGAAACAATGAGCGGGCTAATAAAATCAGAAGAGGCAGGAGTCATAATACATTTGACTTCTGCCCCTTGCTTTTTAAATATTCTAATCAGATATGCGATCTTATATGCCGCTATACCTCCCGTTATTCCGAGAAGAATGCGTTTCCCCCGCATCGAATTAATTTGACTCGTCTGTTTTTCGAATGTAAATCTTATCCTCCATTAATTCTTGCATCGCAATTGACACAGGTTTTGGAAGCTTCTCATAGAATTTTGAAATCTCTATTTGTTCTCGGTTTTCGAATATTTCTTCCAGATTATCTGTAGCCGAAGCAAACTCTTGTAGTTTCTGATTCAACTCCTCTTTGAGTTCAACACTAATTTGATTGGACCTTTTAGACATAATCACAATGGACTCATATATATTTCCGGTCTCCTTTTCCATGTTAATGGTATCTCGTGTTACTGTTGAACGTTCAGCTATACTATTCTTAAAACTCATTTGATGTTATTTATTCAGTTCGATTCTTTGAAGAGCCTCAAACAAATTGTCACTGATTTTATCAGCCACTTTTTTGTAGGAAGATTCAGGGTACTCATTTACAAATGTACGATATCTTTCAATAGTTTTTTCTATTCGCTCCTTTTTTTTGTTTTCAACACTATTTTGTGCCACGTGAAAAGAATTTTCTAGTTGAAGGAAACTAACTTCTTCTCGGTAGCGCGATCTTGGATAAGTCGTCAGGAAAGTTTCTGCGGAAGTAACCGCAGCACGATAATTTTCAGTCTTCACGTATAGTTTCAATGCATCGTACTCTTTTCTCTCTAATTTAAACCTCAAATTATCCATTACGCGATTACACGAATCGAGTAATTCAGATTGAGGATAAGCATCAACAAACTGCTGTAAATTTTTGATAGCCAATTCTGTATCATTCTGATCAAGAGAAGTCTCTGGAGAATTATATACGGAACATAACGCCGATAAAAATAAAGATTCCTCTGTCTTAGAGCTATATGGATAGCGCTGTACAAACGAACCAAAATAGTATCCGGCCATAACATAATCTTTCTCAGAAAAGTAGGCCTTAGCCATGCGATAATAGGCTAATTCGCCTTCGCCGGCCTTGGGCATTTTTTGATAAATCTGCTCGTATAGTGCTATCGATCTAAAAAATTGACCTTTTTCGAATAACTGGTTGGCAGTCTCAAATTTCAACTCATAATTATCTCCTTTGACAATTTTGTTGTATCCGGAACAGGAACCGAAAAACACGGTAACAAGTGGAAAAATTATGAAAAGAATCGATTTGATTTTACGTTGTCGCATGCTACTTAACTCTTAGACTTCGACCGATCTGGAGGGTGGCGTTCGGACGAATATCGTTTAATTGACATATTTTAGATACCGTTGTCTGATTCCGATCAGCTATTTCCGTTAGGGTATCGCCGGATTTTATCTTGTAATACTTTCTTAATGAGGATTGAACAAATTTAACTGCTTCAATTTGTTTTTCAATAGGATCTTCAATTTTTTCTGTCTGCTCGGGTTCTTCGCCTTCAAGCGTTGTTGGCTTAGCCCCCGGACGAAATAAACCCTTGTGAATAAATAAGTTGTCATCTTTACAAACATGTTTTTCGAAATCGATAACCTCCTCCGGATTAATTGCCGCATCGTAGAATCGAACCTCAAAGTGCAGATGAGAACCATACGAACGACCTGTATTTCCGCCCAATCCAATAACCTCTCCGGCCTTTACGTCTTGGTCTGGAGCGACGATGAGCTTGCTTAAATGCGCATAAAACGTTTCCAAACCGTTGTAGTGCCGAATGACCACCAGATTCCCAAACCCACCATCATTGTATTTTGAATAGCGCACTTTTCCTGCCCAGCAAGCACGTACCGTATCACCTGTTTCCAAATCCAGATCTATACCACTATGATGCCGTCCATGTCGAAAACCGTATCGTGAGGTAACCATTCCTGTTACCGGAGGAACAAACTCCTTGTGAACTTCATCGAAGACACAAAGCCAAAGTGTATCCTTCAATCTCGACATATCATTATTCTTACCGGATGCGAAGCAAATGTCATTACTCCATGTGTTCGAGAAATTCAGTCCTAATTGTTGAGTTAGTACGTTGTGAATGTGAGAGTTTAATATGCCTGTAAAAGACTTGTCTTTGAGGAATGCCCATGTTCTGTTGGCATAAATAACCATCGGTCCCTTGGATGTGTAAACTGTATCAATGACCTGCTGGGAACGAAGAGAAGCCACAGGGACAAACATACAACTAAAGAGTAGAATGATTAATCTTCTCAAAGATAGCGTATTACCTAATTTCACTGTACAAAATTATTACTTTGAACCCATTTTTACAACATCCATTACCAAGAGGTTGTAGAACACAGGTTCATCAGGTTTAACCAAGTTAAGGTAACCTTGCTTACCATAAGCCTCCGACGGCGGAACCACTACAAACAATCTGTCAAATCTTTTACAATTAATTAACGCTTTTCGTAAACCGGGAACTAGACCATGGTCCTCTAAACGAAATTCAAATGGCTTATTTATTCTAAATGTATTAACAAATTCAGACGTAGTAGGTGTGCTGGCTATAGCATGAAACAAAATTGAATTTTTATCATTGAATTTCAATTTATTATTAACGTTCTCTTCAAGTAACCATACATGTGTTCCATCAATAACTTTGGTAGGCTTTTTAATATTCAAAACTTTTACATACAATAAGTTATCTGCATTAGGAGGAATTAGACCTTTAATTCCTTCATCTCCACGAGCTAATTTACATGGAATTAGAATTTTTACTTTATCGCCAACTTTCAGTTCACGAAATGCAAGATCCCAACCTGGAGTTTGAAGATTAAAGCCCATTAAAAAAGGCAATGAATTCTTTTTAATCAATTTATTACCATCTACGAGTTTACCATCCTTCAATCTTACCTCGTAGTCAATATTGACCATATCACCGTCCTGTAACAAATTTCCCGAACCCTGTTGATACCAATAGATCACCAGACCATTTTCAAATTTCTTTTTTGTCAATACTTTAGCCTCAGTATTCTTTTCTGTTTTTATTTTTTTCAAAATCTTACCCTCATTTCCAGAGGAATCAGCGCATGAAAAGAGAAGAAGTGTAATAAAAGAAAATAGGATTGAATAGAATCTTATCATCATGGCAACAATCCTATTAAATGAATATCAACTACAATAACCGATAAGGGCGGAATCTTATCTAAATCACCAACCAATCCATGAGCAAGGTGACTCGGAATAATCATTTTTGCTCTGTCACCTTCGCGCATTTTCTTTATTCCTTCCTGAATACCACTTTCAATATCACTTTTGTCGATCACAAATTCTTCCATCTCATCAGTGGCAGTCTTATAGCATTGTCTTCCATCAAGTAAAGATATTTCTGTCTCAACCTGTGCT
>JBIKYP010000102.1:0-7524 GCA_044355195.1 Crocinitomicaceae bacterium
CCTTTACACCATTACCCTGTTGATATACAAAATAGCTTAATCCGGATCCGGGTGATACCATTCTCCAATTAGAATGTTGTTCCAAGTACATTTTAATTTGTAAATCCTGTTCAAGAGCCAATTCTCTGTTGAATGCAGTTGATTTTTCCTGATTCCATTCCACTGCTTTAACTCCCTCATCAGAAGAACATGAACAAATAATAAAACCGGTAATAAAAAATAATAGCCGTATCATGTTTTAGGAAAAATATTCAGGAACTAGATTTTTAAATCGAGTTATAGTAACATCTAATGAATCTCGACTCATCCCTCCCGCGGCGTATTTATGTCCTCCGCCTGAAAAATGAGTCATTGCCAAATCATTTACAAAAAAAGCACCCTTCGAACGAAATGAAATCTTCACTTCATCATCACGCTCCATGAAAAAAGCCGCAACCTTTATTCCTTCAACAGACAAAGCCAAATTGACCAAACCTTCCGTATCACCTTTTATATAATGAAATCGTTCCAATTCCTCTCGATTCAATGAAATCATTGCCACAGGGTAATTATCCAACTTTTGAAACTTTACTGCAACTGCATACCCCCTTAATTGTAATCGATCTAACGTATTGGAATCATATACTTTTTCGTGAACCATACTGTGATCCACTCCACTATTGATCAATTGAGCAATTATGTGGTGTGTTCGAGCTGAAACAGATGGAAATCGAAAAGAACCTGTATCAGTCATTATCCCCAAATAAATCGGAGTTCCAATAGAAACATCAACTATTTCAGCCCCGACTGATTGATCAATCAATTCAAAAATCAATTGAGAAGTTGAACAACAATTTGTATCAGAAACAACTATATCACAAAAATTAACCGGATGAGGGTGATGATCTATCATTATTTTTTTAGCAGAAGCATCCAGAATAAGACTCTTCATTTCACTTCCAACTCTCTCCGGCGAGCTATAATCCAAGCAAAATATAAGATCGGCATGATTAATTAGATGAGCAACCTTATGTGAATCAGTTTCAAAATCTAAAATTTCGCTTGATCCATCTAACCATCTCAAAAAATCAGGTGCAACGTCCGGGTGACAAATCGATACGTTTTTACCTAATTTCTTAATAAAGTGAAATAAGCCGAGTGAACAACCTATTGAATCTCCATCGGGTCCTCTATGTGAGGTAATCACAATGGATTCTGAATCCTTAATTTGCGAAAATATCTGTTTAAAAATAGAAGTCATTGGATCAGCTGAGTAAGCGATCGGTTTCTACATGAATACGCTGACGCAGACCTGCTGAGACAACTTGTAGAGGCAAACGCATTGTTTCATCCATAATTCCCCTTCGGTTAAGAGCCACTTTTACTCCCCCCGGATTACCTTCCTCAAAAAGCATTTTCGTAACCTGTAATAACTGGTAATGCTCTAATCTGGCATTTAAAAAATCTCCTTGCAAGGCACATTTTACCATAGTTGAAAATCGCTCAGGAAAAGCATTTGCCACAACAGAAATAACCCCATCCGCACCTGATGCAACTAATGACATGGTGAGCGCATCGTCGCCTGATAGCACGCCAAATCCTTCCGGGCGACAACGAATAATCTCCATAATCTGTTCAAAATTCCCTGAGGCCTCCTTTATGGCAACAATATTAGAAATCTCACTCAATTTTAACGTGGTTTCAGCTGTCATGTTAGAGCCTGTCCTTCCGGGAACATTATATAAAATAATCGGTAGATCTGTGCACTGAGCTAAATATGTATAGTGCGCAATAATACCACTTTGAGTGGGCTTGTTGTAATAAGGAGAAACAGAAAGAATTCCGTCAATTCCCGCAGGTAATGTCTTAAGAGTTTCTCCTACGACAACCGTATTATTTCCTCCTACTCCAAAAACAATTTTCAATTTTCCCTGATTCACTTCCTGAACACATTCTAAAACTTTCTTTTTTTCATCACCTGAGAGCGTAGGGGACTCCCCCGTTGTTCCTTGAACCACCAAAAAGTCTATTCCTCCATCAAGCTGAAGCTGTACCAACTTCTTCAACCCATCAAAATCTATCGTAAAGTCGCGTTTAAAAGGCGTTACAAGCGCAACGCCAGAACCAATAAATGGATTATTCATTACCGGAAATTTTATTTAATGTTTGAACTGTGAAGTAAATTATATCTGATGGCTTTTCGCTTTTACTTTCCACATGTAGCGAAAAAAAATCTTTGTTAATATTCACTCCTACCTTATAGGGAGCGTGAATGTTTTTCATTAATTTAAACATCTTTCTGTCGTCCGCAGACAACCAAATCAATGCGTCATAAGGTTGAACAATAATACGTTCCATCTCTTCATCCCTCAATTTTCCAAAAAAAGAAAGATCTCTCGGAGAAAAATAATGAATCAAGCGATGGGTCGGAAGAATTTCCTTTTTAACTTGTTTGGGTAAAGGAACTATGATTTTCAGATCCTGAACATTGCTATCATTTAGCACTTCATCCAAGGCCTTAAGATATTCAAAATACTCAAGTTGCTCATTGTAAGGCAATACAATCAAAAGTCTTTTGACTTGTTCCCATATGGAAAGTTGTTCTCTCACGTTAATTTTTCAGCAATTTAATAAAATCATCTTCAGAAATAATGGGTATTCCCAAATCTGTCGCTTTTTTAAGTTTTGAAGGGCCCATTTTTTCACCTGCAACCAAATAATCTGTCTTTACAGAAATCGAAGATACATTATTACCTCCATTTGATTCAATTACTGCCTTAATCTCATCACGACTAAATGAATGAAACACCCCTGAAACAACAAAGGATTTTCCTCTTAAAACATCTGATTCTTTTTCCCTGACGGCCATTTCCATTTGTAGTCCGTATTTTTTTAAACGGGCAATCAGGTCCATATTTCCTCTCTTTCTAAAAAAAGAAAACACAGATACAGCAATTTTCTCTCCTACCTCTTCAGCTTCCATCAGCTCTTCTACATTGGCCGAGCTTAAGGCTACCATATTCTTAAAATGTAAGGCTAATCTATTCGCCACAGTTTCACCAACAAATCGAATTCCAAGTGCAAATAATACACGTTGAAAAGGTGCGGAAATTGACGATCTTATACCTGATAATAAATTATTGACCGATTTTTCTGCCATCCTTTCGAGTTTTATCAACTCGTCGAAAGTTAACTCGTATAGGTCGGTCACATTATGAAGTAAGTTGTGATTATATAATTGATCAACCGTCTCGGTACCGAGGCCATCAATATTCATTGCTTTTCGACCAATAAAATGTTCAATTCGCCCCTTCAATTGAGGTGGACAATCCATATCATTCGGACAATAATGCTGGGCCTCACCCTCATTTCGCACAAGCACGGTATTACATTCCGGACATCTGTCTATAAATGTAACAAGCTCTTTATCATAAATACGCTTTTCAAGATTCACACCAACGATCTTCGGGATGATCTCACCGCCTTTTTCGACATACACCGTATCATTCAGATGTAAATCCAACTTTTTTATCTGATCAGCATTATGTAAAGATGCTCTCTTGACCGTCGTTCCACCAAGAAGAACCGGTCTTAAATTAGCTACGGGTGTAATAGCACCTGTTCTACCCACTTGGTACGACACACTCAATAATTGCGTTTCTACGCGCTCAGTCTTAAATTTGTAAGCAATAGCCCATCTGGGAGATTTCGCTGTAAATCCAAGTTGACGTTGTTGATTATAATCATCCACTTTGATTACAACGCCATCGATCTGAAAGGGAAGTTCCAACCTTTTTTTGTCCCAAAAATGGATAAAATCCATAATTCCGGAAAGAGAATCAGTTCGTTCAATCATGCGATCCATTTCTTTCGGCACTTTAAATCCCCAAGTGGAGGCAGCATGGACCGACTCGAAATGAGTCGGAAATGACAAGTTGTCTCCATATAGTCCATATAAATACGAATCAAGAGATCTTTCAGCTACCACTCTGGAATCCTGTAATTTAAGCGTTCCAGAAGCTGTATTTCGAGGATTTGCAAAAGCCATTTCACCAATTTCCTCTCGCTCTCTGTTTAACTTTCTGAACACCTCCAATGGCATGAATATTTCTCCGCGGATTTCAAAGTCAACAGGAAAGTCTCCATGCAAAGTAAGTGGTATTGAACGTATTGTTTTAATATTTGCGGTGATATCCTCTCCTCGTGTTCCATCACCTCTTGTTACAGCACGTACAAGTTGTCCATTCTGATACTGAACACCTATAGCGACACCATCATATTTTAACTCACAGACATATGAAACCGGTTCATTTGTCATCTTGTTAACTCGTTCTTCCCAAGCACTGATTTCATCTTCAGAATAAGAGTTTGAAAGAGAGAGCATAGGAAATCGGTGGGTGACCGTTTCAAATTTTTTGGTTATGTCACCGCCAATACGTTTAGTGGGGCTATTTTCAAAGGAGAATTCCGGAAATTTCGTTTCTAGAGCAATTAGTTTCTCGAGTAGCATATCAAAATCATAATCTGATATTTCGGGATCACTCTTGACGTAGTACAAATAGTTATGATGGTTTATCAACACGGACAAACGAAGGATCTCCTCCCTGGCATCTTTTGCATTCATGACGTGAAGTTAAGGCTTTTGCCCCATCAACATTCGATCTCTGCCTTGTAAATCTTTCCTCAATGTAATGTTAACAAGGGAATGATCTTCCATCAACTCAATCACCTCCATGGCAGATATCGGATTTAACTCAAAAAAAAACTTTCCTCCTCTTTTCAATTTGGGCAAACCATAGTTGATTATACTCTTGTAAAAAACAACCGGATCATTATCCGAAACAAACAATG
Organism: Crocinitomicaceae bacterium; assembly: GCA_044355195.1. Taxonomy (GTDB): domain Bacteria; phylum Bacteroidota; class Bacteroidia; order Flavobacteriales_D; family Crocinitomicaceae; genus M0103. The sequence continues at coordinate 4,831 of JBIKYP010000102.1, forward strand.
CCATCATGGGTTCATGTTCGAGAACGGTACGGTTCATCTGCAAACTCTCCTCCATGAGGATATAAGGCGGGTTCGAAATAATAATATCCAAACTGTCATCTTCAACTAAACTCCAACCATCAAATGTTAAAGCATCGGCATGAATAGTCTTTACAGCAGAGTTAAGCTTTAACTTATTTTCCTCCAAAATGGTGAGTGCTTCATCTGACAATTCCAAGGCAGAAACTTTCGCGTCGTTTAAGACCCCTTCAAGCGCAAATGCAATACATCCGGAACCTGAGCACACGTCCAATACCTTAAGTTGAGGAACATTTTTAAACGAATTTTCTATCCAATCTACCAATTCCTCTGTTTCCGGTCTTGGAATTAACACCCCCGGCGCAATATACAAATCAATTCCACAAAAAAAAGAGTGGCTAATAATGTATTGGAAAGGTTCTCCGGCTAACAATCTTTTTACAATCGACCTGAAGTATAGTAATTCTGATTCCGACAGCAATTGATTATCTGAAAAAAGGTATTCAGAAAAAGAAAGTCCGAGAGAGCGACAAACGCTTTCACGGACTATCCATTTAATTTCTGTTTGAGAAAAATTGTCTTTTAAGTTATCCCGAAAATAAGTCTTAATCGCTCTAACATTGTTCCTCTGAACGAACATTTGCGTTTAGTCTATTTCTTGACAATTTTAAATTCAGTTCGACGGTTCATTTGGTGATCTTCCTCTGAACAAGGAACAATTCGCGTTCCTTCACACTCACAGTCATTCACTAATTTCTTCTCACCATAACCTCTGGCTTTAATCCTTCTCGAGTTAGAAATTCGACTTTTAATATACCCAGCTGATGTATTAGCCCGCGCTTCTGACAGATTTTGATTGTACGCCATTGAACCACGACAATCGGTGTGAGAGCCCAACTCAATCTCTAGATTAGGGAAATCATTAAGAATTTTCACAACTTCATCAAGCACTGATTTATCAGCTCGAAGATTAGAACTGTTCCAGTCAAAATAAATAGTACGAACTCTCAAGAACATTTCATCTTCCACAGAATAAGTACTTTCCGGAAGAATTTGGGCCATTGCTAAGTCCCCCTCAATAACATCATTAATTTCCTCCGAGTTTACCAAAACCGTATCAGAGAAGAAATTGAATTTGTTCGTAACAACCACAAATTCCTTTTTATCAAAAACATCAAAGCGATAATTACCGTCTTTATCAGTTTTCACAGAATCTACAACGGTGAAATTCTTGGTGTAAAGAACTACAGTTGCATCGGTTAGCGGTTCATTCTTGGTAGTATTTGTAACATGTCCCTTAATGACTACACGATGATCCAGTACCGGATTAAGAGATAAAATATTTTCTGTAGTGTTGGTTGACAAGATATTCGTTACAGACCGATAACTAGGTTTAGTTACATCCATTGTAAATTTCATTCCTATCGGTAAATTAATTGCATATTTACCATTCGCATCCGTAACCACAGAATCGACATAGTCTCCGGTCTCATTTTTGAAATGTATTTTTGTATTCGCCAAAGAACGTCCAAAATTGTTAGAAGCAACTCCATTAATTTCCTTCCACGGATTAGGTAACTCCTTCAATAACTTAACATAGTAGATGTCATCGTTACCTTTACCATCCGATTTGCGATTTGAGGATAAGTAACCACTTTTCTGATTACTAGCGAGGAAAAATCCGAAATCGTCAGCCGAAGAATTTAGCGGTGCCCCTAAATTCATGGGGCGAATGTATTTATCGAATTTAAGGGATGCCAGATACATGTCCAGACCACCCAGTCCGTAACGTCCATTTGAACTAAAAAGTAACAATTGAGTTTTATCAATGTAATTCGGAAACAATTCGTCACCCTCAGTATTTATTTCGGGACCTAGGTTAACGGGGGTCGACCAACCCGTATCCAACAGGGAGACTTTATAAATATCGCTACCACCGTAACCTCCCGGCATATTACTGGCGAAAAATAAAGTTTTTCCATCAGCAGACAAAGAAGGATGACCAATTGAAAATTCAGGCTTATTAAGTTGAAAAGGAAGTGGGTCACTCCATTCTCCATCGATATTTTTTTCAGCATAATACAATTGAATATTATTTCCAGATTCCTTTTTTCGTCCACTTGAATAATTATTTGCTGTAAAGAATATCTTATTGAAATCACCCGAAAAAGTTGCGGCACCTTCATGATATTTTCTATTGAAGGAAGGAACAAATGGATTGAAGGTCTGAACGGTGTCGCCATCAATATCGGCTATGTAAAGATCTAAAAATGTTTGTCCACTACCGAGATATTCTTTAATAACTAAACCCTTCCTAGGAGCGCTTGCCGAATATATGAGCTGATCATAATAGAGGCCACTAGCGAACTCTTGTAAAGGGGTATTCATACCGCAATTGGTAAGTTGAAAAACACCTTGATCTTTCATTAGAGAGGATGATTTCTCATAAACATCAGAATTCAAGATAGCCCTCTTTTCATTTGGAGCTTTCTCCACATAGCGCTTCATCCAGACATCTGCATCCTCGTATAATCCATTCATTTTCAATAGATTGGCACAGTTGTAAAAATCTGAAGGGACACAATCTGAGCGATCCGTCAGTTTCTGGAAAGCTAAGGCCGCTTTGTCAAATGATGCTAACTTAACATAACAGTCTGATAACTTACGCAAGGCTGA
>JBIKYP010000129.1:0-3175 GCA_044355195.1 Crocinitomicaceae bacterium
AATAGATGTATTCGGTTTCTTTTTTACGGCTTATTTCATGAAAAACGTGGTGAATTAATCCTGTTTTTCCAAGTCTTCTTATGGCAAAAAGAGTCACATTTAACCCGCCTTCAATGAAATTAAGCAGCTGTTTTGTTTCTTCTTTTCTGTCGCAAAATGTCTCCGGTCCCTTATATGAGTTGATATGAAAAGGATTTTCCATGACCTAAATCTTCTATAACCACAAATGTACAGTTCTTTTCTAAATTACGCAAAATGTATTACGCAAAATGTATTACGCAAAATGTATTACGCAAAATGTATTACGCAAAATGTAGAATTTTTAAATCGCTGAGGTAGGATTTTTTTAAAAAATCGGATTGGTTATACTACAGAAAGAAGTTATCGCCAGCTTAAATTGATGCTACCTTGGTCCGGTGTTTTCCGCTTTGAAAAAATACTGAAATTAAGTCAAATAAGTCATGGCTACATCTTTCAGTTGTTTCGATAAAGCGACGATGCTTTCTAATCCATTCACATCGAATTTATTTCCGTTGATATCGATGGAATATTTGCCCTTATTGGAAGTAATCTTCGCAACCATCTTTTTGTTGTTGTCGTCCACAAGAATGTTGAAGCTATTTTTCTGATCACGATAAGATATTCTAGAAGGATCAATCTTCTTTAACGAGTTGATCAGAATTGTTTTAACGGCATGATAGATTTTCAATTCTTCGGCAGTGGTGATGACCATGTTGCCATTTTTTGATTCTTCTTCGATTACTTTAGGAAGGGCCTCCTGAAGGGCTTTTGACGTAATCATGCCTCGAATTTTGTCTCGCATTTGGTCATTTAACCTTTTGCCATCCATCCTTAAATAAATGGCGCGAATAAAATCATCTGAAGGATCAATTAATTCTTTTGAAAAGGCCTCCGAAAAACCTTGCAAGAAGAAAAATTCTTGAGCATCTTCATAAATCGTTTTCAAGTAATCCGCATTCTTATGAAACATCGCAAAGTGCTCGATAAGTTGATCATCAATTTCATTGAAATTCAACACTAGAAATGGAATATTAAAAAGCTTCGATTCCTTTGTTGCTTCATTCACAGTGTAGAATTTCCATTCAAGACCGTTTGTTAAAATTCCAAATTTCGATCCTTTGGTGTTAATAAAGTAATTGTTGAGTTGCGATGCTTCTTTGTCTGTTAATTTCTTCCCTAGTGTTTTACATTCGATAATTATTTCTGGTTGTTTTCCCTTAACAACAAGTCCAAGATCAGCCTTATCATTTTTCTGTCCCCAACCGGCATTGATCTCTGTCAACATGTCTTTATCATCCATTCGACTGTAACCCAATATTTCCAATAGGGGTTCGATAAGATACATTCTGGTTTGTGCCTCATTAGTGCATTTTTCATCTATACGCGTAAAATCAAATTTTGCTAACGATTTTTTCACCACATTGAGAACTTGTTTATCTACAGCCATTTGGGTTCGTTTTAAATTTGGTTCAAATATAATAACATTGTTGTCAGATTAAAACTTCATAGTAAAGTAAAAACCGATGTCTTTAGTATGTGTATGCTACCACTTCTAAAAATGGAAACTTTGTATTTTAAAATTGAAATAAAGGCTGAATTAACAATTGTTAGATTGGCTCGATTTGAGAAGTGAGGAGAAAGAAAATTTCGAAGCGTCCATCGAAACCAAAAAGCGCTTGTCGTTTGGAAACGCTATGTTTCCACTCTTTTTGAGTTTTGATCGGTGAGAAATTTTCTCCGAACGGCTAAATCGAGTCTTGATCTTTTGGTTCTTTTGTATCAAGACAAAAGAACGTAAAAGAATGGTTTGCTATTTGTCGGACACTAGTCATAGAATAACTGAAAACTCTCAATAAAACATTGCTTGAAGAGATGATTACTTGATCTTCTTCCCTCAACTTTTCCCTAATTCTTTTGTTTCTCTCTCATGAAACAACCCATCAGCATCGTCTGGTTGAAACGAGACCTGCGTTTTACGGATCACGAGCCAATCTTTGAAGCGCAACGCAGTGGGTTGCCGGTATTGCTGTTGTATTGTTTCGAGCCATCGGTAATGGACTATGATGACAGCGATATACGTCATTGGCGTTTCGTGTGGGAATCGCTTCAGGATATGGCTTTGCGACTTCAGACCAAGAATGCGAAACTCTACATTTGTCACGGAGAAGTATTGGATGTACTTCAGGTCTTGAAGGACGAGTTTGAGGTGAAGCACCTTTTTTCGCATCAAGAGATCGGCAATAAAGTTACGTTCGATCGTGATATTTCAGTGGCAAACTTCTGTCGTGATAATCAATGGAACTGGAAGGAATATCAAACTAACGGTATCATCCGTAAGCTTCACAGCCGTAAGGACTGGGATAAACGCTGGAAAGAACAAATGACCGCCTTTCCCAAATTGGTCGATGAAACATTCTCTAATTACCTCACTTTACGGGAAGAAATCGCGCTGAAACTCGCCGGCCCTCCAATTCCTGAGGAGATCAAACGAAGAAATACCAACTTTCAGGAAGGTGGAGAAACCATGGCTTGGCGCTATTTAGAGAGTTTTATCAAAGGACGCCACTTAAATTATAGCAAGCACATCTCCAAACCGGAGTTGAGCCGCAAAGGGTGCAGTCGTTTATCACCCTATCTCGCATACGGGAACATCTCCATGCGCATGGTGTACCGTTACACGATGCAACATTACGATCAGTCAAAAAATAAACGTGCGCTTTCCAATTTTATCTCTCGGCTGCACTGGCACTGTCATTTTATTCAGAAGTTCGAGGACGAATGTCGTATGGAGTTCGAAAACGTCAATCGTGCCTATGATCAGTTGGTTAAAACGCGCAACGAAGAGTTTATTCGCGCCTGGCAGGAGGGTAGAACCGGAGTTCCCATCGTGGACGCTTGCATGCGCTGTGTCGTACAAACGGGTTATCTGAACTTCCGAATGCGAGCCATGGTCGTTTCTTTTTTCGTGTTCAACCTATGGCAGGACTGGCGCGATCTGCATTTTCTCGCACGTCAGTTTCTGGATTATGAACCGGGCATCCATTATCCACAATTGCAAATGCAGTCGGGGGTAACGGGCATCAACACGATCCGTATCTATAACCCGATCAAGAATTCGGAAGACCACGATCCGCAAGGGGTGTTCATTCGTAAA
>JBIKYP010000073.1:0-11273 GCA_044355195.1 Crocinitomicaceae bacterium
GAGCTCAATACTCGCCGGTGGAAATCAATAGTATTGCTTGGGGGAGCATTTGCCGGTGCAATGTTGTCGCATTATTTTGCATTTTTGGTCGCTTTCGTCATGGGTGGTGTAGCCCTCTATTTTGCTGAAGGAAAACAGCGCGCCTCTATTTTACTGTCCGGTGTTCTTGTCGTTTTAATTTTTATCCCTCATCTGCCTGTAACCCTTTTCCAGTTGAATAGAGGGGGACTGGGATGGTTGGCTCCACCGGATTCGACATGGCTTGTCTATTTTTTCTGGCAATTTTTGAATTATTCTTGGGTCATAGTTGCGGGACTGTTCATGATTTTCGTTTGTGGGTGGTTTATTTCCGAAAGGTTGAAATGGGATCGTCTTCAAAAATTTTCTACAATTGTTGGCCTTCTTAGTCTTCTGGCAGGCTATGTGATTTCATATGTATTCACACCGGTAATGAGGGAACTTGTGATGCTGTTCGTATTACCGTTTATCCTACTGCCATTATTTGCTATACCAAGATTTTATATTCATGATACTACTCGACCCTTGCTCTTGACCGGAGGATTGCTGTTATTTATCGGTTATGAGTCCATTTTTTCAAATCGTTTATTTGAACCGGTTCATTTTGGCGTATTTAGAGAACTAGCTTCGGAAATTGAGTTGTATGAAAGTAAATATGGTGCGGAAAACATTGATTTTGCCTGTAACACCAATAATGTGGCTTATTTAAATTACTATTTGAATAGACCCAAAAGCGAATACATCAAGGATTGGTTTGATTCTCAAACGTTCTATCAGTTGAAGTACCGTCTTGAAAGATCGAAGAAGAAGTATTTTTGTTATGTATTTAATAATCAGTATGATAAGCCCCAATTTAGAGAGTTAATTCGAAGGTATTATCCGTGTAAAGTAGATGAGTTCGTATCCCCCGGTTCAGCGGTTTATTTGTTTGAAAAATGTAGTCGACCTAATCAACGTAGAGATATAGTATTGAGTCCGAATCGACTTCGGTCAAACCAAATAATTGTTTCGACTTCGGATGAATTTTCCGGTGATATTCGACTAAAAGTGAGTCAATTGAAAAAGTTGGATTTACACGATTATTTTGTATTCAAGTGTAATCTTCAATGCGCTTCAACGGAAGAAATTTTCACCGTGGTTTGTTTAAATCGTGGAGGAGATATGGTTATGGATAATGGAGTGCCACTTTATTATCAAGCTATTAATCAGCAAAATCTGCTAAACGATACGCTGCTGCACAAGGTAACTATGCCATTTCAGATTCCCGTGGATGCATTACCTGATGATGAGTTTCTTTTTTATCTGTGGAATCCTCGAAAACAAACTTTTCGTTATTCCGAAGCTTCCCTTTTTGAGGTGAGATAGCATTAGAGTTGCGAGCGAAATATCCATGTCAACTTTTCTGGCAATTCCTTGAGTTGACTTATACGGTGTTCCCGCTCCAAGTGTGATTTTGTATTAGTGGGGTCAAATAATACGCCATGCATCCCACAATTTCTGGCACCTAGAATATCTATTTCATAATCATCACCAATCATTACTGATTCTGCTGCTATCGCGCCGGTATGTGTTAGGGCATGATTAAAGATATTTCTAGAGGGTTTGTTGTATCCTACTTCCTCAGAACAAAGAACCAGATCAAAATATCGATTGAGTTTTGCTTCCTCCAGCTTGATGAATTGTGCCTCTTTAAACCCATTTGTTATGATATGCATGTTATATCCTTCGAATTTTAGTTCGTCTAGAGTTTCAATTGTCCCTGGAAAAAGACAAGTCTGTTTTGGTGATAGTTCAATGTAATCATTGCTTATTTTTTCAATTAATTCCGGTCGTTCTATCTTCAGTTTTTCAAATGTGAGCCTGAATCGTTCGGATCGTAAAAAATTCTTCGTGATTTTTCCGGACCCATATTGCTTCCATAGTTCTGAATTTGTCGCTTTGTAGGTATGATGAAATCGCTTAAAAGAGACATCCGTTATATGCAATTTGAGGTTGCTGTAAATGTTGTGCAGAGCTATTTCTGAATTTTTTTCAAAATCCCAAAGTGTTCTGTCCAGATCGAAAAATATATTTTTCGACATCAGCGAAAAATGAAATATGCAATACTTGACATCGCAAATGAATTGAGAAACATTCCGATTACAATTAAAGGATATGTTCTTGTGAGCTTGCCATACAACTTGGCCGCTACGATACTTCCAATGGGAACAGATAGAAAAAAAGGACCCAAAAAACATATTCCATAAATGCCGAGTGAACGTTTAACTCTGATTATTGCGCGATTAGTTCGGGTAAACTTCTTTTTATTTATTTTGATTTTTCCGCTTTTTAAGTTTCTGCGGTGCGAGATGTTGATGATCAATTCGCTTAAAAAAAAGAAGATACTCGCACTTACAATTCCTCCGATTGCACTGGCGATAAAGGTCTCCCAAAACGGAAGTCCCAAAGCACATCCTGTAAAAGGAGCAAACATAAATTTAAAGGTTGCAAGAAAAAAAACACTTGCTAAAAGTCCCCAGTTCATTTGTGTTCAGCATTTAATGCCATAAGCCAGATCCCCGGCATCCCCAAGACCGGGAACGATATAACTCTGAGCGGTCAATTCCTTATCAATGGCACCAACCCATATGTCAGTATTTTCAGGTAGTTGTTTTCGTACAAATTGGATTGCCTCCTCAGTTGCAATGGCGGAGACAACGATTATCTTGGAGGGTTTTCCTTGTTTCAGCAGGGCTTTATAAACCATCACCATGGAATTGCCAGTAGCCAGCATGGGATCACTGATGATTACGATTCTTCTATCAAGTAGAGGTGAGGCGAGGTATTCTACTTGAATATCAAATTCTTCTGAATTTTTATGTTTCCTGTAGGCAGAAACGAATGCGCTTTCGGCGCGATCGAAATAATTTAGTAAGCCCTGATGCATTGAAAGTCCCGCCCTCAAGATAGTAGCTAGAACGGGCTGTTCGAGCAATTGATTTACTTTCGCAACTCCAAGCGGAGTTTGAATTTGTTTAAGGGTGTAAGTAAGAGATCTCGAAAGTTCATAACCCATTATTTCAGAAATTCTTTCCATGTTCTTTCGAAAACGCATAGGATCCTTTTGAATTTCCTGATCTCGAATCTCTCCAATAAAGGTATTTAAAATAGATGCTGTGTTTGACAGATTGTATATCATGGATACTAGATGAGTTCATGTAAATATAACTGATTAAATGAAAACCATTGCACACGTTGGTTGTATTTAATATGAAAAGTGGCGAAAGCCTCATGAGTGGCGTTCAAAATTCGGTAAATTTGCTCTATGTCTGATAAAGCCAGTATTAACATTCGAATCTTTCGGCGATTAGTAACCCATGTTCGTCCATACAGGCCTATTCTGTTTATGACTGTTTTTTGTACGTTAGCTCTAGCAGTGCTGGGGCCTTCCAGACCAATGGTTGTTGGTCAAATGGTAGATAATTATATCGTTAAATCGCAAAACGGCGAAAAGCTCTTTTTTTTGGCTGTGATCGTCGTAATTATGTTGGTATTTGAGGCATTGCTTCAATTTGCCAACACCTATCTTTCAAATTTGCTGGCTCAAAATGTAATTAACGACATCCGACAGAAGTTATTCGGTCATTTACTTACATTTCGAATGCGTTATTTTGACAAAACTCCTATCGGGACATTAGTAACTCGTGTAGTTTCTGACATAGAAGCAATTACAGAGGTGTTTTCTGCCGGATTAATGGATATCGCAGGCGATATGCTGGCGCTTTTTGCTGTGTTGTCGATGATGTTGATGGTCAACTGGAAACTTACGCTTTTAACTGTTATTCCAATCCCCTTGCTTGTTATTGCTACACGAATTTTTGCCAGAGCCATGCGCAATTCTTTCCAACTCGAGCGCATTCAAGTAAATAAATTAAACACATTTGTCCAGGAGCACATTACTGGTATGTCGATTGTTCAGTTATTTAATCGACAAACAAAAGAATTTGAGGAATTTCAGGAAATAAACAAGGGGCACCGACAGGCACATATTCGAGCTGTCTGGGCAAATTCTATCTTTTTCCCGGTTGTAGAATTGTTGAGTTCATTGTCCATAGCTTTTCTATTGGTTTGGGGAGCGTTTATGGCGCTCGGTAAGGCTGCAAATGAAACTAAAGTGATATATGGAGAAATAATTGCATTTACGTTGTGGGTTCAAATGCTCTACCGTCCGATTCGTCAGTTGGCAGACAAGTTTAATATTCTGCAGCGTGGCACCGTAAGGGCTGAGCGTGTATTTGAAACACTCGACCTTGTTGAGGACGTTCAGGATCGTGGGATGGTTGAGAAATGCGATTTTGATCAGCCTATTGCTTTTGATCATGTTTTTTTTGCATACGAACGAGAAAATTGGGTACTTAAGGATTTTTCACTTAGAATAGAGCCTGGAGAAACTCTTGCGTTTGTTGGAGCAACGGGTGCCGGAAAATCAACCGTTATTAATCTTTTGGGACGTTTCTATGAATTTCAGAAAGGGGATATTTTTATTGGCGAGGTCAATCTTAAAGATATTCGTCTACAAGTGCTTAGGAGAAATATTTCGGTTGTATTACAGGATGTTTTTCTATTCTCTGATACCATTCTCAATAACATAACTTTAGGGGATCCTTCCATTTCTCGTGAACAAGTGATTAATGCTTCTAAAGCTGTTGGTGCTCATGAATTTATAGAAAAGCTTCCTGGCGGATATGATTATCAGGTCGGTGAACGTGGTGGTGTGTTGTCCCTAGGTCAGCGACAATTATTGGCTTTTATTCGGGCGAGTGTTTACGATCCACAGATTCTTGTTCTTGATGAAGCTACATCAAGTATAGATAGTGAATCAGAAGAATTGATCCAGCGCGCCACTCAACGGCTTACAGTAGGCAGAACTTCTATTGTAATAGCCCACCGACTTTCTACTATTCAAAATGCAGATAAGATTGTGGTAATGGACAAAGGATTAATTGTTGAAGTGGGATCTCATTCGGAACTGCTAGAAAAGCGAGGTTATTATTACATGCTTTACAGTAAGCAGTTTAAAGAGGAAAATGAACTATAATGATTGGATTAAAGATTGGGGGGGTACCCGAACATTTCAACTTGCCTTGGCGATTAGCAATAGAGGAGGGCAAGTTTCGAGATATTGGGCTTGAATTGCATTGGAGTGACATGACGGGTGGCACAGGGCAAATGATTAAAGGCCTGGCTCTTGGAACGCTTGATGTCGCTGTTTTATTGACAGAAGGCATTGCTAAAGCTATACTTGAAGGATTGGATGCAAGAATCATACAGGTCTATGTAACTACCCCTTTGCGTTGGGGTGTTCATGTTCCGTATCATTCGGATATTAAGAGTGTCAATGAATTGGAGGGTTGCACATTTGCAATTTCAAGAGAAGGATCTGGTTCGCATCTAATGACCTATGTCAAAGCGTGGCAGGAAGGTTGGGATACCAATGAGTTGAAATTCAATGTTGTTGGTGATATTTATGGTGGGTTAAGGGCCTTGGAGAATGATCATGCTCAAGGTTTTCTTTGGGAGAAATACACGACTCACCCATTTACAGAGCAGCACAAATGCCGTTATATAGATGAGCTAATTACACCATGGCCTTGTTTTGTTATCGCTGTTCGGAATGAGGTATTTGAGCAATATGGGTTATTGTTGAAGGAAATGTGCTCAGTAGTTAACCGGAGAGCTAAGGAGATCAAGCAAGATGAGGATACGGTTGAAGTTATTTCCTGGCGTTACAATTTGCGTTCAGGTCAGGTAGCAAATTGGTTAATAGAGACAGATTGGAATTACGATGGAATTGAATTTCCATTGTCCTTTGAAAAGGCCATACGCTATTTGAAACAACTAGAGTTAATTGACTCAACGATTTCTGAAGATTGGCACAATAAACTTTTTCCAACAACCATTCCTTTTAAGGGATAATTATTTTTTAGCGCATGAAAGAACGTACAGGAGTTTTACTTATTCAGTTAGGAACACCTGACAGTTCTGCTGTTGGGGATGTCAGACGCTACCTCAAGCAATTTTTAAATGATCCTCGTGTGATTGATATTCCATGGCTGCCAAGAAAGTTATTGGTAAATGGTGTTATTGTACCGTTGAGGGCTCCAAAGTCAGCCAAGATTTATAAAGAACTTTGGGAATATGGCAATGGTAAGTCCCCTTTGTTAACTCACTCAGAGAGGGTGAAAGACTTGGTTCAGAGTCGATTCGATGTTGACGATGTGGTTGTTGAAATGGCTATGCGTTATCAGAATCCTTCTCTCGATATTGTGCTTGAGCGTATGAGAAGGTCGAATTACGATCAAATTATCATCATTCCTCTGTTTCCTCAGTATGCTAGTGCTTCGTCCGGATCTGCTATTCAACGTGCAATGGAGATAATTCGCAAATGGTGGGTTATTCCAGATGTTAAAATTGTAAGCCAGTTTTGGGATAATCAAGGATACATCGACAGTGTTGTCGAGCGCGCGAGGCAATTTGACTGGAGATCTTACGATCATGTGTTGTTTTCTTATCATGGTCTACCTGAACGTCAGGTAGATAAAGTCTATGAAGGAACGGACCTTTGTGGTGATCAGCCATGTGAGACAGAAGTGAACGAGTTAAATAAATTTTGCTATAAGGCCACTAGTTATGCAACAACTAGGCTAATTGCTCAAAAACTGGGTATTCCTGAAGATCGCTACACAGTTTGTTTTCAATCTCGATTAGATAAGAAATGGTTGACTCCGTTCTCTGACAAAGTAGTTGAAGAATGGGGTAAGAAAGGAGCAAAAAAATTGTTGGTTTTTAGCCCTGCTTTTGTTGCTGATTGTCTCGAAACTATTATTGAGATTGGCAGTGAATATCAAGAGATATTTGAGAAGTATGGTGGCGAAACGGTACAACTCGTGCCTAGTTCTAATGATCACCCTCGATTTATCGACTGTTTAGTCAGTTTGATTGAAAACAGGCTGTGATATCGAACAATTATTTTCAACTTGTGTTATCCTGTTATATCGAAAAAATCTTGCTGAAATAAGTCTTTTGTCTTCAGTCTTGCAGTCTAAAGTCTAAAGTCGTAATTTTGCACGAGTTAAAATAATAATTTACAAAAAATGAGCAATACATTGGAAAAGACCAGTTACAAAGTGAAAGATATCAGTCTTGCTGAATGGGGTAGAAAAGAAATTAAATTGGCTGAGGCCGAAATGCCAGGTTTGATGGCATTGCGTGAGGAATATGGCGCAACGAAGCCATTGGCTGGTGCAAGAATCGCTGGATGTTTGCATATGACAATTCAAACAGCTGTTCTTATTGAAACACTTGTTGAGCTTGGTGCGGAAGTTTCTTGGTCTTCATGTAATATTTTTTCAACCCAAGATCATGCTGCTGCGGCTATTGCTGCTGCCGGAATTCCTGTTTTTGCATGGAAGGGAATGAACGAGGAAGAGTTTGATTGGTGTATCGAACAAACATTATTCGCTTTTTCAGACGGACAGCCGTTGAACATGATTCTCGATGATGGTGGTGATTTAACAAACATGGTCTTTGATAGTTATCCAGAATTAACAAAAGACATCAAAGGTCTTTCTGAAGAAACGACTACAGGTGTTCACCGTTTGTATGAGCGTGTGAAAAATGGAACTTTGGTGATGCCAGCAATCAACGTAAATGATTCAGTTACTAAATCAAAATTTGATAATAAATACGGTTGTAAAGAATCATTGGTAGATTCAATTCGTCGTGCGACAGATGTGATGATGGCTGGAAAAGTAGCTGTTGTTTGCGGATATGGAGACGTTGGTAAAGGTTCTGCTGCTTCATTACAGGGAGCTGGAGCACGTGTAATTGTTACTGAAATTGATCCTATTTGTGCGCTTCAAGCTGCGATGGATGGATTCGAAGTAAAGCGTTTGGATTCAGTTGTTCACCTTGGTGATATCATTGTTACAACTACTGGTAACAAAGACATCGTGATGGGAAGACATTTCGAAAAAATGAAAGACAAAGCTATCGTTTGTAACATTGGTCACTTTGACAATGAAATCGATATGGCTTGGTTGAATACGAACTATGGTTCAACAAAATACACTGTGAAGCCACAGGTTGATATTTACAACGTAAAAGGAAATGAGATTATCATCCTTGCTGAAGGACGATTGGTAAACCTTGGTTGTGCGACTGGTCACCCATCTTTTGTAATGTCAAACTCTTTCACGAACCAAACGTTGGCTCAATTGGAATTGTGGGCAAACAGCGCAAATTACGGAAACGATGTTTACATGCTTCCAAAGCATTTGGATGAAAAAGTGGCACGTTTACACCTTGCAAAAATCGGTGTTGAATTGGAGACATTACGTCCAGATCAAGCTGAGTACATCGGTGTAAATGTAGAAGGTCCATTCAAGGCTGAGCACTACAGATATTAATCTTTATTTAAGATTTCATATAGTAAAGGCGGTCGTTTGATCGCCTTTTTGTTTGCTGTCAAATTTTAGTTTATTTCTGTTTGAATCAAAAAAACGTGTAAATTGAAAGTGATAGTTTCAATTTGCACAAATCTATAATTTTAAATACATTTGTTATTGTAAATCAAGAGTTAACAAAATGTATCTACAAAGAAATATTGAGGCCGAACTTCAGAAATACTTGAAAATTTTTCCAGTTGTTGCTCTTTTGGGACCAAGACAATGTGGTAAATCTACATTGGTCAAGCAATATATCCTTCAAAATGAAAATGCCATTTATCTTGATTTGCAAAATCTTGAAGATCTGAATAAGATAAGTGACCCGCGACTATATTTTAAAGCTAACTCAGATAAGATCATTTGCCTGGATGAGATACAATTAGTGCCCGATTTATTTTCCGTGTTGCGAAGTGAGGTAGACGGAAACAGGAAAAATGGAAGATTTATTTTACTCGGATCTGCATCACGTGATTTGGTGCAGAAAAGTGCGGAATCATTGGCAGGTAGAATAGGCTTTCTTTCGCTCACGCCCTTTCAAATCACGGAAGTTCCGCAGGTAGATCTCAAAACATTCTGGAATCGCGGCGGATTTCCTGATGGTCTTTTAGCTGAGAATGATGAATTCAGTTGTATCTGGCGAGAGAACTTTATTAAAACCTATATCGAGCGGGATTTGCCTCAGTTGGGATTTCAAACACCGGCCATGCAATTGCGCAGATTTTTAACAATGTGTGCCCATAATCAAGGGCAAACCCTCAATTTGAGTAAGATGGGTAGCTCATTAGATTTGACACATCCCACAATTCGCAAATACGTTGATATTTTTGAACAAACATTTATCATTCGTTCGTTACCTCCATTTGAGATCAATGTCAAAAAACGCTTGGTTAAATCTCCGAAAATTTATGTGCGCGATACGGGTCTCTTACATCAATTATTGGGTATTAAAAATACTGAAGCTTTGTTCGGTCATCCTGTTTTTGGTGCTTCATGGGAAGGGTTGGTGATCGAACAACTTTTATCTGCGTTGGATTGTCCTGCGTATTTTCTCCGCACGGCTACCGGTGACGAAATGGATTTGGTACTGCAAATAAATGATAAGATCATTGCTATCGAATGCAAGGCATCCTCAGCGCCACAATTGAGCAGAGGATCTTACAGGGCGATTGCATTAATCAATCCTGCTTATACGTTTATAGTAGCTCCTATTGAATCAGACATGTATCAAATCCAGCAAAATATCTTTGTTGGAGGCATTTCTTCGATACTCGAAAAATTGTTGAAATTGAAATGATCATTTTGATTATTCCTCATCCTTTTCATATCCCTCGTAATAATAGGATTGCTCTATGCCCTTAAAGATCACTTCTCTGTTGTTTGTTTGATCAGTGAGAAATGCGTGCAACAAAGTTCGTAATTCCAGATCGTTTATTGGGCTTCGTTCCATGGCCTGGAGGTAACGAATTTTATCCACAAACTGCCAGTTGACAACGCGCTGCAATCTCTTTTTTAGAATAAGATCGAGCCAGATGCGCATCGTTCTACCATTCCCTTCCATGAAAGGGTGAGCAATATTCATTTCAACGTATTTTGAAATAATCTGCTCAAAAGTATCCTCAGGTATTTGCTCTATTTTCACTAAGATTTCGTTCAAGTATAAAGCATTCGCAAATCGGAAACCACCTTTGGAAATGTTGACTGTTCTGATCATTCCTGCAAAATCATACAAGTCACTGTAAATATAGGCATGAATTTCCTTCAGACCGTTGGTGGTTCCAATTTCTATACGGTCAATGTCACCTGACTCAATTAATTTAAATGCTTTTTCTAAACTTTTCCTGTCTAGGCTTTTCATGCTTTTGGACACAAGGGTGTTCATCAAAGATAGCGAATTTGAAGCATTTTTATATTCAAAATCATGAACGATTCAAGGGAGTGAAAATGAAAAAAGGCGATGGTATCTACCATCGCCCGTGGAGTTGGAACTAAATAATTTTCCTCCCCCTTTGTCCCCCTCTATGAGGGGAAAGTCAATATTTCCCTCCTTGGGGAGGGATAAAGGGAGGGGAGATGATTGAATTGCTGGGAAAGTTATACCTCCCCCTCGGTCCCCCTCTTGAGGGGGAAGTCTTTATCTCCCTCCTTGGGGAGGGGTTAAGGGAGGGGCTATATAATTTCTTACTGCAACACGATCTTCCTCACAGTCACCGTAGCACCGCTTGGATCGATGAGATGAACGAAATACAAGCCGTTGCCCGTCAAGGTGCTTAGATCCAGGTAGAACTGCGCTTGGTTGATTGTACTTTGGAATACCTGCTGACCGGCATTGTTCTCAATAACGATGCTGTAACCTGCCATTTTAGCAAAGTTGTCATTGTCAATGGTGATGTGAGTGCTCGCAGGGTTGGGGTACACTTTTAAGGTGTTTTCATTGTTTGGAGGATTTAACCCAGCCAACGTTGCCTTAATTACAAGTGTATCGGTCACGGTGGTGTAATTTGTGCATGTGGTACCTAGTGTGTCATAAACGATTGTTGACGTACCGGCGGTTCCTGAACAATTGTTCGAATTGGTATAGGAATACGTTATTTTTCGAGTACCCAAACCTGCTTGTTTAGGGTTAAACGTATTTCCTGTTACACCGGGACCACTATACGTGCCTCCTGAAGGTGACCCGTTAAGTGGTATAGGCGAAGTAGTGTAATTGGTGAAAGCGCCGATGCTTGCTAAGGTGACGCTTGGATTGGAATTAACGGTTACCGTTGTTGG
>JBIKYP010000130.1:0-3077 GCA_044355195.1 Crocinitomicaceae bacterium
TTTTTAACGTCCGTAGACATCTCTCTTTTCATAAGATAATTTTTAAGGATTTTTATTACCCTAAAATTACCTCCGAGAATTACCGATTTGGATAAAATCGGTTTAGTTCAACTCGCTTATACACGCTATAAACTTTCGCTTATACAACCAATGCTGGAATGTATTGGGAAGTTTAATGGCGTATATTTTTGTAAAAATAACATTTTTACAAGTCGTCAAAAGGGCTCTTTATTTGATGTATATTCCTTGTTCGGAGGTGCTTTCGAATTATTTTATAATTCTGTAAATAGTTTTCATTTTATCACCTTCTTTCTCAAATAACCCCAGTTCAACTCCCTTTTTTAAATCGCGACTAGCCGTTGCTGATGAGATTTCTTTGAAGACGTTCATATACTCCTTTCGACTAAAAGCAGATTTACAGATTACAAAAAAATAGAATAATCGAACTTATGTGGTCTTGCTTTAGGATCTGTAGAATAATTTGGTAAGTAGGAGCCTTAACGTGATCCTATCATTTGATCCTATCAAAGGCCTTTGAAATTGCCGAATGCAGGGTGCGAAATTGAAAAAATTCCTACTTCACAAACTGTGCATCACTCAACCCTTGGTTGACGCTGTAATCAGATAGCGAAACGCTAACCGTTCCTTTTTTTCGGGCGTCCTTCTTGGCTTTGGTATCGCAGTTATTGATGTAGGCGGCTACGCTTTTGGGGAGTCTCTGTGTTTTAACGTAAAACTTTCTATTCCAAAAATTTGCAATTTATCGAGGTAAGATTTGGGGTAGAGATTACTTGTAGTTATAAGCAGATCATTTTTACCAATCTTCAATATTCTTGCTTTGATTTTGCTTAACAAATTCTTCAGCAGTCAACACTGGAATTCTTGCATGTTTAAAATCTTTCAAATGTCGCGTGACGAGGATATTAATCCCATTTTCAATAGCACAGTAATATTGGATTGCATCCTCAAAATCTACGAAATCTGAATTTAATGCCAATTCTATTACCTTATCATCAACGGGTAGAACTTTTACTAAAACTTTAAATCTTGATAAAATTTTTCTTGCTTCAGTGGCAGATTTTTGTTTGGAAAGTATGCAATTCAAATTGCCAAAACATAGTGAAGAAACGCAAATTGTTACTTCCTGCTTATCTGCATTCGTGAAGAGTCGAGCTGCATAGTTATAAAATGGTTCTCTCTTTGCCAAGAGGTCAAAAACAACGGCTGCGTGCTTGCGCTGTAGCCCTATAAAAGAGCAAGCGTTCGGGCTATTGCGCAAGCATGCTGTTAGCGTTTCGTTGGTTTAATTTTTTAGTTTTCAATTTATTTTTAATGAGTCCTTATCCACTCCACTAAGTCTGACCAAAATTTGATAGCTTCGTTAGCCATTGGCGAATGACCTGATCTTGAATAAATAACTTTTTCAACATCAGAACTTCCAATATTATTTTCAATGTCATCTGCTAATTCAGGAGGGCAAACAAAATCATATTTACCCCATAACAATAGAGTTGGCAACTGGATTTTGAAAAGTTGGTCAGTATTTGGAGTATTGTATGTGGAGCTGTCAACACGATAAATTGCTGATGCAGTTTGATTAGACCATCCTGAAAGAATTGCGGTTGCTCGGATTTGTTTGAAATCTGGTCTATCGCGTTCTGCAACATCATCAAGCAGTCTCTCTGCCCTATGAGCAAATTGATTGAGCTGTGAGACATTTTCAATACCTTCGAAGCCGTTTTGATTGCACCAATCTACAATTTCATTCCAATCTGAAGAGTTGTTATCTGCTGCTAATTCAATATTTCCATAGTGTAACAACATTTCACGGGTCAACGAGTCGTTCAATTCATAGTTGTGTCCTCCATCAACCTGTATCCAGCCTTTAACCATTTCTTGATTATCACCATCCACTAAAAAATATGGGGCTAAGAATCCTCCCCAACTGTGAGCAAATAAATAGAAGTCATTATCTGAACCATATTTAGCACCAAGAAGAAGAAGTAGTTTTTTAATGTCTTTTCGGAATTCCGTAATATCTGTACTTCCTCCATTGCCTTGTGTATTACCAGCATAGCGTTGATCCCAATAAACAACTGCAAATTCTTTTTCAACCAGATCTTGTACATAATTATCTCTGTAAACTAAGCTATTTCCTCCTGGTCCACCATGAATTATAATAATAAACTTCTTAGAATCTACATTACCAGCCACTGTAATGGGCATTTGTTGGTTGCCGCTCTTTAAAAAGAAATGGTCTTCTGCGATTCCTGATAAAGTGAAAGAATCTTTCTCGCATCCAAGAATAAATAGAGATGTAATAGTGATTGCTATAAAATAAATATACCTCTTCATTACTTATTGATTTTGTGATTTTCTAAATTTTTTACTCTGCTTTTCTTTGTATTTGAATTTAGGTGTAGCATCCCATATACCCGAAAAGTTGTAATTAAAACCAAGTCCTAAAGTTGGTCTTGGGGTAATAAAGGCATTATAAGGAAACATAAACAGAAAATGGAATTTTAAATAAACTGAATAAGGTTTTTGCTTAGTCAGATAAGCATTATATCCAATTCCTCCGCCAAGAGATGCAAGCGCATACCAATTACCGGACATTGGTATTTTTTCAACCTCTCCATCATCAGAAACGGAAAAGGTTCGTCCATCAACAAAAGTTCTGCTTAATCCCAAGCCAAGTGATGATTCATAGTAAAATCCTTTGCTTTTCTGTCTTCTTGCAAGCCATTCTGTCTGCGAAAAAATGTTTGTATGATAGTTGTTGTGATAATACATACCGAGGCTGTACGATAAGTACCGCTCTTTGTACAACGTTTTTATTTTGTTTTTTCGAAACTTGTCAATTTGGGTGTATTTGTAGGGTCTTTCCACTCCAAGTTTGAGACCCGGATAAATAATTGAACCAAGAAATTCGCCCCTGAAACCAGTTGTCGGAGCATAAGTAGACTGATTTGCCGTTTTTTCGGTTAAGGTTTCTTGTGCTTGAATCTGATTGTGATAAAACAAAACTGCTATAAGGACAGTGAATAGTATATATCTATTTTTCATTTTTCATTTTT
>JBIKYP010000075.1:0-10967 GCA_044355195.1 Crocinitomicaceae bacterium
TTCATCCATTTTGAAGAGCAATTTCTCCTTAGCCAAATAAGTCCATAAGTCAAACTCGTTTTCCAAAGCCCAATTAAAGTCTTCTTTATTATAACGCAAAATAGAAGACGGATCCATTTGCGGGAAAGCAGCTTGCGTTAAATAGAGGATTTTGCCCCAACGCACCATCCTTTCAGCTAAATTTCCTTCCACATCATCGACCAAGTGTGTAGAAATCCATGAAACAAGCACATCTCTTGAAAGGAATTGGTCATCCATAGCTTCTTTTTCCCATTCAGGAAAAGTTTGATAAGGCAGTTCCTTAATTACATCCGCTCCGACTCCAAGATACCTTTCCAACCCAATTCCAATCTCATTTTTGGTGCTAAATACACTCGATGCAAAAAGTGAATTCATAAATACAATCTTTTCAGGAATTGCTACATCAGGAAAATGAACTTTCAAGTGCTTGAATCCGTTATCTATCTCCCGTTTTTTAATCGTAAGATTTCCAAAACGTTCACTAATCCTTTGCTCAAGTCTTCTAACGTAAGGATCTTTACAGAACAAACTAATTCCCTCTTGAAAAGTCGAATCAGAAGCGTCAGGTAATTTGATACAATATCCGATTAAATAAGAATAAATATCACCTAGTTCATCCTTACATCTTTGGTTAAGTGAAATTAGATTGTCAAATTCTGTGTACACTATCAAAGAATCCACATTTACATAGGTAATACCTGTATCGATACCGTCTATTTTCACTCGAAGCGGATCCATCTTACAGGAAAACAAAAAGAAGACCAATAAAACAGACGTAAAAACGCTTTTAGGACTCATCTGAATTCGTTAATATTGTGGTTCAAATGTAATGATTTAAACGTTCTTAATATAAAAGCATGTTTCATGCGTCCACCAAAACATGAAATCAATATTACCCCTATTAGTTATAGCCAACATCTCGATTATTTCTCTTGCTCAGGATACCAAAAACATTAAAATAAGAGCCGGCCTGGCACTTAACGCCGGTATGAATTTTCAGGAACTTAAAACAAATAATTTCCGTTCAGGAGGTGTAGGATCTGAGTTTATGCTTGGGATGAATTTGAATTTCAACTTTAACGAGACCATAGGCTTTAGTACCGGAACTGAATTTGACTTCAGCAACACTAAATATGAGCCAAGCGGTCTGATTTATTATCGTTATAATGACACCGAAATCTTAAGAAAAGTTGATATTAAAGTTCCGGGTTCATATTCTGTATTTCAGTTAGATTCGAGAAAAGACAAATCTATCTTTCTAAGTATTCCTACCATGCTGTTGTTTCAGACAAAATTTATTGGTTACTTTCGCTACTTCGGTAAATTTGGTCTCCGCCACAGTTTCTTATTAAATAGCCAAAGTGACGATAAAGGACCGGATTATACTCCCAACTCCGATAACACCAATAATAACATGACCACCAAAAGCAACATGTTTTTTTACAAAGGAGCTATAGGTATGGCTTGTGGGGCGGAATGGAATTTTTCAGGAAGCACTTCTTTGATTGGCGAACTCGGTTATTATTACGGAATCACACCGCTTTATTGGGAAAGGTCCGCCGATTCTGATAAGCTCTCTCTTTTTTCGATCAACAGCAATAAAGAAGAAATCTATAGTCCGATCAAGGCTCGACAGAATCAACTCTTGTTGAAGCTTTCAGTATTATTTTAATCTTATCCATCACGTGTAAATTAGAGTTCTGTGAATTGTCTGGCGGTAAAAAAACATATTGTTGAATGGCTCGCAGCATACGTAAATCAAAGTTTGCTGGAAGGCTTCATAATTGGTGTTTCAGGAGGGATTGATTCTGCTGTGACTTCCACACTTTGCGCACTAACGGGACACAAGGTGCTCTTACTAAACATGCCTATAAGACAACGAAAAGAGGAATTTGATCGCGCTTCAGAGCACATCACGAATCTTAAAAGTCGGTTTCCTAATGTCTCAGGGATCGAAATCGACCTCACACCTGTTTTCAATGTCTTTGAAAACGGCATGCCCTCAACCGCTTCAAATAATGAACTGGCCATGGCTAACTCCCGATCAAGATTACGTATGATCACACTATATGCTGTCGGACAGTCAGAGCATTGTCTGGTTGCAGGTACCGGGAATAAAATCGAAGATTTCGGAGTAGGATTCTTTACAAAATATGGAGACGGCGGGGTCGATATAAATCCGATTGCTGACCTCACAAAGTCAGAAGTGTTTGAATTAGCTCATCACTTAGATGTAGTCCAATCCATACAAAATGCAAAACCAACGGATGGTTTGTGGGGCGACGGACGTTCAGACGAAGACCAACTTGGAGCAACATATGCTGAGTTAGAATGGGCAATGAATTTTGAAGGAGACCAAACCACGCTGTCACCTCGTGAAATCGATGTCCTCAAAATTTACAATTCCTTTCACTCTAAGAACAAACATAAGATGGAAGCTATTCCCGTTTGTACGGTTCCAATAGAAGTAAAATCATGATCAAAACAATCGTATTCTCACTCCTGATTTTATTGCTTGCTCAACTTGTCAATTCTCAAACAGATTTCAACAACTACACGACTCTTTTATCGAAGGGTGATATCCCATCCGACTTTACTCGTGAAACGTATGTCAAGATTCGAGAAGATGTTAAGGCTCGAAGAGATTTGAAAGGAACGAAAGGCAAAATATTTCTTGAAGAAACCAATTACTCCGTAGATGAAATCCTCCATTCGGGCATGGTCATATATGGAGATCCTGTTACTAATTACATAGAAAAAGTAGCGGATAAACTGCTGCAAAATGAACGCCAACTTAGATGTGAACTTCGGTTTTATACCATTAAATCAAATATAGCAAACGCATTCAGTACAGATCAAGGGATCATTTTTGTAACCACAGGATTGATTTCGCAACTTAAGTGTGAAGCTCAATTGGCTTATATTCTATCTCATGAAATTTCACACTATACTCAAAAACATGTTTTGGAAACCTACGACTTAGCCACTAGCCGTGATATTAAAAACGATGACCGAATACACAAACTAAGTCAACATTCCAAAGAAAATGAATTAGAAGCTGACAGGCTTGGTATCAAAAGATATTTTGAAGCAGGATATGCAAAAGAAGCAATGTTATCAACCTTTGACGTTTTAATATACAGCTATCTGCCCTTTGATGAACTACTATTTCCCAAAACCTACTTCAATACCGATCGATTTTATGTTCCTGAATCACTTTTTCCTTCCAAAAAATATGAGATACGCACTGAGGAAAATTACGACGATTCCTACGGCACTCATCCGAATATAAAGAAGCGAAAGGATGCGGCTGTTAATTACTTAAATAATTTCTCTAATTGGGGTAACGACACATTTACTCTAAAAAAAGAACTATTTCTTGAAATACGAAACATATGTCGCTTTGAAAATATCCGATGCAATACCTTGAATGCCAATTATGGTGTCGGACTCTATGAAATCTTTTTAATTGAACATTTACATCCGAATTCAATGTTTCTTAAGAGGTTGAAAGCGCAAATTTGGTTAAATCTATTACTCTTCAAATCTGAGAACATCGCGGCCAAAACAGTAAATAAAACATCAGAATTAGAAGGGGAGTCTGCCAGCCTTCACTTTTTTCTCAAAAAGCTGAGTACGGAAGCCATGATTTCATTAGCATTACGTCAAATTCATGATTTACATAAGGCTTTCCCAACGGATGACGAAATAAGTACAATTTACATCCGTTTAATTGCACATTTAGCAAAAAATACAAAGTTCAAAACAGAAAACTTTTCGAAAAAAACATTCATGCAAGCCACAATTAACGCAGCAAATTTTAAAGCTGAGTCGATCAAAATAACGGATACAAAGTCAACGACTGAATCCAAATACAACCAAATAAAGAATAGAAAAAATGTCGATTTGGCTCAAAATTTCGATTCAAGCAAGTTTTATCTTTATGGCTTATGGGATGCTATCTCCGATTCCCTTTTCACACACTTATATCATGAACAAAAATTAATTCATGATGCAAAGTCAAAAGAAAAAGAGGCTTATGATTTACTCTCACGATCAGAGAAAAGAAAATTTGATCGAGAAGAAGAAAAAAAACAATACCAACTTGGACTTAAAGAGGTCATCTTTGTGGAACCTATGGTGCTAAGCTATAAACATGGAAAAGTTGATCACATAAAGTCAGAAAGAATGGAGAAAAATTTTTCTCTAGCTATTGAGGAGGCTGCAAGTTTATCTGATATGACTGTTCATTTAATTGACAGTCGAACACTCATCAATAAAGGCACGCTAGGTTACAATGAAAGATGTGTTCTTATGACTTTACTTCATCAATTAGCCGATCAGGAAAATGTCGAAATCTTTCCTGTAGATTACCGAATTCTAAAAGGAATTCAAAATGATTTCGGAACAGAGAAAGTAATGTTCTCACTTGTAGAACATGCTTATTCACCAAATATTTCATTTACCGGTATTTTCAGTTCAATTCTAATCTATCCGGCTTTTTTTGTATATCTTCCTGTTGGACTTCTCACTGGAAGCAATACTCAAATAAATGTCTTTTTACTCGACCTAAACAAGGGTACAATTGACAGTAAAATCAATTATTACTTCAAGGATGCTCCTAAAAAACGACAACTCGGAGCACATATTTATGATATTTTCACAAAATTCAGTACCCCAATTTCTCAATAAGTTATGAAAGTCTGTATTACGCTTATCGTACTATCTTATTCTTTTTTGAATTTGGGACAAAAAAATAACGGTTATTACGGTCGTAAGGCATTCATGCAAATAGAGTTCCTTGGGAATAATCCATTATTCTACAATCTTGTGAGTGAAGAAGCTGAGACCATAGGTTATAAACGAATTGGAAATTCCATATCCGAATCCAATGACAAGTTTAATTATGGATTTCGTTTTTCAACAGGATATGCTGTTAAACGAAATATCGGTATTTTATTTGAGTTCGGGCAGGATTTTTCAACTATTTACCCCAAACCTAATCCTTTGTATTACAATACGTCATATACGCCGAAAATCATTACGCACGAAATGATCGATGTAACATCAACGATATTCATCCCTAAAGTTGAATTTGCCTCAGCTAAATCTCTATTACCCATGGGACTCGCACATCAGTTTGGACTAGGTTTCGAAAATAGCGTAATAAAACAAAAAGATTATTTATACGTGGTTCAGAGCTCTTCCTCCATCGACTCCATAAAATTATACTCAACTTCCAATTCCGATCTTGATCCGGTCGATTTTAATAAACTTCAATCAGTACGCAAATTGGTCGTTCTATATGCCTTAAGTATGAGAACACCTATAACGAAACAAATGATGATTCAATATGGAATTAGATACACCCTCCATTTAGGAAATAGAAATATGAAATTCAATCCTGATGAAACTTCAAATGAAACACAGATGAACAACTCCCAATACACCAATTACCTCATGTTTATTACATCAAGACAACGAGCACTGTCCATTATTAATGTAAACGTCGGTTTGACTTATGCCTTTTAAAGGTGCTCCGGAGCAAGTCTGAGCACAATTCCATCGATGTCATCTGTCAATTGAATTTGACATCCCAACCGACTATTGGGCTTAACAAAAAATGCCTGATCGAGCATATCAAGTTCTGCATCACTTTGCTCTGGTAATTGTATATCCGATTCTAGGTAGCATTGACACGTAGCACACATAGCCATACCACCACATTCACCTAAAACGGGTAACTCATAAGCTTTACAAAGCTCCATAATATTCATGTTCATGTCTGTTGGACCTGACAATACATGTGATAAACCTTCTCGGTCAATAATTGTCACCTTAATTTCGCTCATCTTGATTCTTAATTATAAATTCTTAATAGATTTCCACCTCCAAAAACGGTTTGATACTGTCTTAAACCAAAATCTGATCCTGAAATTGGACTGCCATCATAAAGAGAAAATTTGGCTCCGGAACAACTGTCATTCAATTGAAGAAAATTTGAACCATCCGGCGTCAAAGGCTTGGCGCACGATCCCAGCTCATCAGTAGGAGAATGTCTGTCAAAGGCCACAAATTCATCAATTGACCGACGATATACAATAATTCCTTTAGAACCTCCATTTACAAATGCCCAACCACCCACGCCATTTAGAGAGTTGTAGGTTGGCAGATTAATATCAATCGTCAGATCAAAGTAGATATTAGGAACAGGATTAGTAGAATTCTTTTTACATCCTGTCAATAGAGATATAAAGAGGACTATATAAATAAACAGTAATTTCATACAACAGAACAAAGGTATGAAGAGTTCAACGAAAATAATACTTCTTGCAATTTGTGTTTTTTCAATTTTCCAGTCATGTAAAACTTATCAAGACGCTAAAGATGATCCCGCGACAGTGGAAGAGGCGACCAAGTTACTCAATAAACAAAACCGAAAAAAAGCTAGAAAAGCCAGAAAAGCACAAAAGGAAGCTTACAACGAATTCTGGAAAAGACAAACCAAAGAAGCAAGAAATTCGATCAAAAGAAATAATCGAAGGCAAAAGGAAATCGAAAAAGCCAGGAGAAAATCGGAGTATTAACTTATTCCATCAAGTTCTTTACTGCAGAGTTCCCATTCTGCCATAAGATTATCAAGAGTAATTTTCATTGACTCATACGTATTTAGTAATATTTTACTCTGATCAGAAGAAAATTCAAAATCAGCAAGTTCCGCCTGAATTTTTTCCAATTTCACTTCATTAGCGCCAATCTTTTCCTCCAATTCACGTACTCTTTGTTGCAAAGAATTTACTCTCTTCTTGAATTCCCTATTTTCGAAACGCGATTTCGACCCCGATTCATTTCTATCTTTTTTCTTAAGAACAATATCGGAAGCCACTTTGTCAAGCATTCTCATCTTGCGCTTCATAAATTCGTGAACATCGAAGTGGTGAATTTTTAAATTCTGATCTTCAATATCCCATATGCGATTTGTTAATCCATCTAAGAACTCTCGATCATGAGACACAACCAAAAATGTTCCCTCATATTTTAAAAGTGCCTGCTTCAAAACCTCCTTACTTTGCATATCAAGATGATTCGTCGGTTCATCCAAAATAATCATATTGGACGGACTAAACAACAGTTGACACAAAGCAAGACGCATTCGTTCACCACCTGAAAGCACCCCAACCTTCTTATCCACATCTTCTCCGGAAAAGAGAAAGGCACCCAGGATGGTTCTGATATCTCGTCTGATCTCACCAACGGCTACTTCGTCGACAGTTTCATACACCGTTTTAGATATATCGAGTGATTCAGCTTGATTTTGAGCAAAATAAGTCACTTCCACATTGTGTCCCAGCAAGACCTTGCCTTCACCCTCTAGCTGACCAAGTAAATGTTTGATCAATGTCGATTTTCCAACTCCATTTGCACCAAGAAGTGCGATCTTTTCTCCCCGACCCAAGGTGGCATTTACTCCTTTATACAAACATTTATCTCCGTAGGCTTTCCCTAAATCTTCAAATTGCATCACCCATTTACCCGGTTGCTGACTTAATGGAAAACGAATACGCAGCTTTGCAATAGTATCATTTTCAACTTCAATTCGTTCAGTCCGATCCAATTTCTTTATCAATGACTGTGCAAATGCCGCCTTGTTCTTTTTAGCACGGAACTTATTAATCAATTCCTCGGTTTGTTTTATATCCTTATCCTGTTGTTTTTTGGCAGATTCCATTCTATTCCTTTCTTCCTCACGTACAAGCTTATACTTACTGTACGGAAAAGGAAAATCAAGAATCTTTCCAAGGCTTATCTCAAGCGTTCGGTTAGTAACATTATCCAGAAAAAGTCGATCATGAGAAATGAGAATCACCACTCCATCAAAACGCTGTAAATAACGTTCCAACCAACCAATCGAAATAATATCCAAATGGTTTGTAGGTTCATCGAGCAAAAGAACATCAGGAGCATTGACAAGAATTCTGGCAAGTTCAGCCCTCATTTTCCAACCTCCCGAAAAAGTATTTAATGCTTTTGGAAAATCTGTTTTATCAAATCCCAAGCCTTCCAGAACAGACGTAATGCGTTCTTCCCATTGATAGCCATCTAACAATTGGAATTTGTGGTTTAACTCATTTAATTCATCTAGTAGCGCCAAATATGAATTACTTTCATAGTCCGCTCTTGTTGTTAATTCGATATTTACCTGATCAATTCGATTACGAAGTGTAGTCAATTCCTCATTTGAAAGAAATAAAAAATCATACACACTGCAATCAACTTCAAAGACAATATCCTGCGATAAGAATCCAATCTTACAATCCTTAGGTTTATTAACACGACCCTCGGTAGGCCTATCTTGATCTGAGATCAATTTCAACAATGTTGACTTTCCGGCCCCATTTTTACCGACAAGACCAACCTTTTCTCCTTTATTTATCTGAATGCATATATCTTTAAATAAATAACCCTGAGGAAGAAATACACCAAGATGATCAAGATTTATCATATACAAAGGTAAGATGAAATTACAGGATAAAAAAAATCCCTACCTAAGCAGGGATTCTTTTATAGGTATTCATTTAGAAACTCCAAACATCATGCTCAATGGTTCGAATTTCCTCCTTAATTTTTTCAGCCTCCATCAATGCATCAACACCCGACCTATAAGCTTCAATTTTCCTATCATATACATTTGATTCTTTGTACATTATACTTGAAAACCTGCGCTTCCAAAACAAATCATCAAAACTCATCCATTGGGCATCATTTGCATCATTGTAAACAAAGTAGTTATTGAATACAAATCTACAGTGAGGAAAATATAACCAGAAAAGAATTTGGTATTTCCCTCCTTCTTTTGCACCGGTATAGCCATCTACTGCTCCTCCAGAGTATATTACAGGTGCAATACCCAAAATACGAACATCTAATAACGAACGTTCCTTGTCAAAGAACCAATCCTCTTTCAAACGATACTGAACAATATGTTCTGAGAGAATTCTGGCTTTTTTCTGAACCTCCTCAGTTACGGTTGTTTCAACACCCGTGAAAGGATCTACCACAACTGAATCTTCACCTGTTACTTTAGAAGCAACCGGCTCAAAAGTCCTATCTCCTAAAACATTAAGATAACTCTCAACAGCATCACGATAAGTTTTATCTGTGTAGTAATTTAATCCCGGTTGTGGACGCAAAGGATACCGAAATTGATCTCCATCCGGAGGCAAACTTTCGAATGCATCTGCAGGGTTTCTAGGTTCAAACAGGGTTAGATCACCGTTTAGAATGTGATGCTTGATAACAGTCCAGAGACTCCAACGAGAAGTGTTTTTAACCCATACCGTATCCTGATATTTATCCAAAGGATAATAGAGCGGATGATTAACTTTTTCACGCAAGTCGATAAATGTCCAAACCCTCTTACTCCAAATTACATCAGATTCACGCACATAATCATAAGGAATTAGGCGCTTAGTCGGGATATGCTCTTGAATGTATACTCCATCCACTACACCTTCAGAAGGAACATTAACCGGCCCGCCATTGATTTCTTCAAACTGCGCGTTTAAGTTACCGATGAAGAAAAACAACACTATCAAAACAAATAAAGTTCTCATCTTTTCCAAATTTAAATTACACACTAATGAATCAATTAACACATTACAGTTTAATTGCACACGTAGATGGTTTACCACCCGTCCCTGTTCCAGAATAGATACATGAGAACGTAGCAATAGAACCCTTAGGTGCAGCCCCTAGAACCTTTAACGCATCTGCACTCAAAACGTTACCGGTACCGGAAAAAGTTTTCCCCAAACCAGATACAGATAATATCCATTTATTCACCTGGAATTTAGCTTTTGTCAACGGGATACCAGGACCATACTTCGCATACAACATCTTTGCCGTTCGAGAAGATGCCTGATCACCATCAGCATAAGCACCCCAGAAAATTTCAGCCTTTGGCATTGGTTGAATTTGGAACTCGAAGGTTCCTAGGTTAACACTTTTGTTGGTTATCGAACTTTTTCCCGATACAGTTATAGTACATGACTTTCCTCCACCGGGAGTTCCAATCCAATTAGTTCCGGACTTACTTAATGTAACACCATTTCCACTTACATTTGTTTGGTCATATCCTGAAGCAACTGCCTCAATCACATTATCATAACCACGATATAGAACTCTCATATCAGGAAGAGCCACCGTTCCTTGAGGCTTCATGATAGTAATCTTCTTCTCCCAAGGCAACGTTTTACCGATACCCGATTTATTCTTTATAGTAATCGTACCCTTCATTACCATCTCTGAGCCTGAAGATGCTTTAGTTTTAATCAAACCTTTACCGTCAGCGACTTCCTTAACAGTTGAACCATTGTAGGTTACCTCCGGTTGCTTATCTGAATCAAATGCAGCCATCAATACCTCCACATTCAATTCGTCACCTGCATTCGCCACTTCAGGACCATAAGCCAAGGCCATAATCTTGTTAAAAGAATACTCCCCACCACCTACACGACTACGAATCAAGGCAACAGCGTCTGCGCGCGCGGTCAAAATTTCCTTTTGAAGTGCCGAAAGAGAAGCAATGGCAGCTACCACAGGAGTATGGTCAAACGTTTTACCAATCCAGTGAACATTTTTCACCTCATGAACTTCATGGCGCTCGTTCTTGGTGAGAGACATGTAAATCTTTTTGATAGCCTCCTGATCATCCATATTTACATTAGACGATTTGATAGCCTTATCGACCTGTGCCGACAAATCCAACATATCCTTGTAATTATTAATTTCAGGTGCCTTGAAGAAAAACTTTTTTACACCGGCAACAACAGGAAAAGAACTCGCAATCTCCTCTGTAAGTTCTTTACGGTATGAGTTGTATGTTTTCCAAAGCTCTACACCCTTACCGGTAGGATTGGTTATGTCCTCACCAATAATGATGTGCA
>JBIKYP010000014.1:0-33415 GCA_044355195.1 Crocinitomicaceae bacterium
GCAGTCCCTTTATTCTCCGTCACAGAAGTATTCGCAGCCTTTGCTTGGGCGTTAGTTGCAGTAGACTTATCTTGAGTTCCGAGCTCTGTCGGAGGGCGCTCTGTTTGTGCCACTTGTTTATCCAAGTTAACAACCTTATTTCTTTCATCTATTGCAAGTTGAGTTTCGTTTTTTAAATTTCTTAGTAGAGTCTGCTTTTGCAAATTCTTCGTATCCGATGGATTAGCTGCCAAGTCAGTTTCGACTTTTTTCAACTCGGCTTCGACCGACGCGATTATTTTTTTATCTTGAGCATTCAAGTAGAGTAACTTTTGCTCCTTCGTCATACCTTGGTTCGAATTAATCTTTTCAGTTCGAGTCACGTATTCAGGATCCAATTGCGTTATAAGTTCCGATTGATTAGTAGCCGTAATTTTACTCTGATTCACATAGCTATTAGTCGCACTCGCATTATTCTTAGCTACAGTTGCTTCTTTAATAGAAGCAAGTTCATCATTTCGAGAAGCAATAGACTGTTCAGTATTTATTTTTGCCCGGACAAGTGCATCTCTTTGAGTCTTGAGTGACTGATCATTCGAACTTAAGGATAGTTGCTTCTCCAAGTTCATCAAATCAGAATTTAGCTTGGTCAACATTAGTTGATCCTCCTTATTCAACCCTTCAAGTTTCTGTTGCTCATTAAGCCTTATGTCCTTATTTATAGCTTCCTTTCTACTCATGTAGCCCGAATCAGTCGTTGCAAATAATACCTGCCGTGTATCTGAGCCCGAAGAAGCGTCTGGCGATCCAGTAGTTGAATTATAAGAAACATTACCAAGATTATTGGTCGCTACATCGGAAGAGGCAAGAGTTCTAATTTCCTTTTGATGCTTTTCTATAAGCGCAGTCAATTCATTTCGGTAATTCAATAACTCCTGACGTTCAGCCAAATGTTCAACTGACAATCCTTTCGTTTTTTCAAGTTTCATCAGATCGGTGATGCCATTATTAATTAAACGAAGGGCCCTACGCTCAGCAGATAATTCCATGTACAATCGATCCTTAGTACTCAAATTATCATTATTCTTTACAGCCTGATCAGAAATGCGGTATTCCTCATAAATAAGTTTTGCGGAAAGAGGATTTACGGTCTTAACCCGAGATGTGATCGATGGATCCCTCTTCTCAATTTCAGCAAGCTGCTGTTCTACAAAAGAGTTAAGCGAAATCGTATTAGCTTGATCGATTTGATTAAGCGCATCTCTGGATTGCTCTTGAGAAACGGCGACCAAGGAAACATTGGAAGTCGCATCCTTGAGCAATTCCATTTGTTCTGTGAAAACATATTTTTCCTGATAAAGCTTATCCATAGAATTGCGGATAAGATTGCGCTCCTCATCCAAAAGCATCTTTTCCTCCTCCTTCGAAGCTATCTTCGATTTAATTTCTTGCGCTTCCTTAGATTTTGCTGTGTTTAAACGTATAGTCAAGCCCTGAATTTGATTTTCCAGTTCTTTGACATCTCTGTTTAATTCATCCAAACGTCCGTTCATGTAAACTATCTGATTATCATGATTCAAAGCCCGATCAACAAGATTATCCATTAGATCGGCAGTAGTATCTTTCAATACGCTTTGAATCAAAATCCTGTTCGATGAAAGCAAACTGAGTGCAGCATCATCTTCACCTGCTTGAATATGTTTATCAAACTCCAAGCTAATCTCTTTGAACCGATTTATATCGCGAATGGAGGTTGCAGAAGAGATAACTTGATTGATTGAGTCACGCAGTCGAGCCAGATCACCAGAATACTTTTTCAATTCCTGTTGTTCCTTCAGGAGCAACTGAGCTTCTATTAACAATTCATATTTCTGATCCGTTTCAGTCACCTTACCCGACGAGGCGACTTTCTCTTTAATTTGTTCATTCAGCTTAATGAAATCTGAGGTGCTCTCAACAATCAAATTATTGATGTTAGAATTAAGTGAATCTGCTCCGACTTTATTTTCCAATCCTTTCTTGATTTGATCCTGCAAAACATATGACACTTCGACCATATTGAGCTTATCCATTCCGAGATCTTTCAAAATAGAATTTGTGGTTTTCGGAGCATCGATTTTTGTCATGTCAAACTCCTGAATATTTACATTCAACTCACCACGCTTTTGAATCACTTCAGCCAATATACTGGTCGGATCATCAACCTGTTGTTCAAACTGGTTTACGATTATTACATTCTCAAAACCGTCTTCATTTAAATGTTGAATTTGCTGTTTCAAAGGCTTAAATTCTTTCATGAAAGGAATGGAAACGATCGAACGAAATTCATTAGGAGAATCATTTACGGTCATTACAAACTCATATTTACCTCCTTTAGGAAAGGTAATCAGATAGGCCCCCTTCGCATTAGAATTAAACTTTCCGATGAAATCACCATTCGAATAGTCACGAATTGTAAAATCAATTTTCGTAATCGTCGTATCGATACTTGATAAAAACTTCCCTTTCACAACAACCATTTGAATAGGAACCCTATCGACCTTTACCTTATAAACGTGCAAGAATCCCTCCTGACTTTGTCGAGATGATGCAAATACAGCATCTTTATTTAACGAATCCACCACATAGAAAACATCGTCATCCGGTGATGAAATTGCGAAGTCCATGTTCTCGGGTTTACCAAAAGTGTTGGTTTCCTTATCATATTTCGAGCGAAAAACATCGTACCCTCCCATTGAGTTGTGGCCCTTCGAAGAGAAGTATAAAAAATCACCATCGGGATGCATGTATGGAAAATCCTCATCATAGTGGGTATTGACCTCACCTGAAAGTGCTTGAGGTTGCCCCCAAGAATTATCGGGAAGTTTTCTACGAACATAAATATCTTTACCATTATCCCCCTTATCACCATAACTCGAATAATAAATTACCGAAGGATTCGCTGGAAAATGAATGAGCGGGATATGGTTGTTCTTTTTGTCGATTTTAGTCTGAAATTCGGCTGTAACCAATAGACTTCCACCAATGTTTCTTAAATCATAAATCCTGAAAAACTTATCATCGGAAATTTCCTTCTTATCATACACTACAATATCTGTAATCGTAGTCATTAGCCTTTTTCCATTTTCACATTCCTGAATTGCCCGGTCCGCATCAAAAACGGGTGTTCCCTTAACTTTGAGTTGATTATACAATCCGTATTCCTTGATCGCTTCATTGAACAAATAGGATAAGTGAAGAGATTTTCCAAAAAAGTAATGGTATTCCGGGGGAAGTCCTGCAGGATTTAATGCTGCATTTCTAAAATACTTGAGCGATTCCAGTTTTCTGTTCGATTGAAAAAGCAAACATGCACCGTAACGAAAATTATACTCATAATTACGAGGATCCAAGGAAAGTAATCTAACGTACAAAGGAGAGGCATCAAGGTATTTTCCGGCATAAAAAAATTTGTCTGCATCCAATTTAAGTTGATCCTCTGTCTGAGCGAAATTCAACCCTGAAAACAGCAAACTGCAAAGCAGAAAAAAGGATCTGTAATTCAATAACTTACACAATTTGTTAACTTATAAAAACTAATTTTATACGATTATTTTTGTGAAAAATTCATTTTGTTTTCTTCTCCCTTCAACAGACGTTTGATATTCTTCCGATGAGCAACGATTACCATTAAACTTACCAGTACTCCAAATGACAACAACCATACCGAATCTGATCCAACAGCATATTTCAAAACAAACGGAAAAAGCAGAGCGGCACTAATGGCACCCAAGGAAACAAATCGCGACGAAAGAAAAACCATTAAAAAAATAAGCATTGAAATTGCTGCAGCAAGTGGCATTATTCCGATAACAACACCAAAAGAAGTAGCCACGCCCTTGCCTCCTCTAAACCCAGCAAAAAGGGGAAATACATGCCCGAGAACAGCTAAAAAAGCACAACCTATGCGTACTTTAACAAGCAATTCCTCGGGAAGGTAATTTAACATTAAAACAGGTATTAATGTCGCCAACGCCCCCTTTAAAACATCGATTGCGAGCACCGAAATACCAGGTTTTTTTCCTAATACGCGAAAGGTATTAGTAGCACCGGCATTTTTACTACCATGTTCTCTTACATCCAGCCCATAATAGGCTTTACCAATCCAAACAGCAGTTGGTATAGACCCAAGCAGGTATGCAAAAACAAAACTTAAAACGATCCAAATCATTCGAACAACCTTAAAAATTTGCTAAGATAAATACGTTGAGTAGTAGTTTCATATTTAAAGTTCTTTGATTTTCTCTTGTCCTCCTTGATTGCATCAATTGCTGCAACAAATTCATCGTCACCAGAAATGATGCGCATATCCCCATCTTTCTTCAACATGGAATAATCGAAGTAATAATCCCTTCCTCCGGGAATATCAATCTGCAATCCAAATTTATCAGGAGCGGCTTCAGAATAATTCTGTTGAAAGAATGCCCTTAGAGGGACTTGCTTGACCACCGGCTTTTCATATATATTTAGAAGAACTGCCATGGGAGAAAAACTAATCAATCCGCGTTCCTGATTTGAGATACGATCAAAAGACATCAATTTCAAACCGGTAAGTGTGATTGTTTTTTCCATGGCCTCGGGCATTTTTCTTATCTCTCCTTTAATCGTATAATCTGATTTGATACGGTCAGCTATTCGTTGATCCGTCCATTCCACTAAAGCTTGTTCGAATGTTGTAGAAGCCAGATCCATAGGCTTCAGTCCTTCAACTGCATTAATACGAGTAGCAACATCCTCCATAAGTCCCTTATCCATTGGAAAACTAAATCTCATCGTTAAATTCATCGATGTTTTGCCTGTAGACTGATCATAATCTGCGGAGCCAACTGCATCTACCACGACATCGCCAAAGTCCATACCAAGTCCAATCTTACCCTCGCCGTGTAACGAACATGTTTCTGTATGAAGCGAGAGGAAAGAACCCTTTTCAGCACGATTCAACAGTTTCTCTTTCGAGCCGATTTGAAATTCTTTTGCATCAGCGTTGTATTGTAATAGACCGGTTGCAGACAAGGATATTTGATCCTCTGGCTTGGTCAGTTGTGAAATAAACACGGGATACAATCGAATATTATCTGTTTGAGGTGAATTCCTCCAAACTATGCCTGAAAAAATGGGATTACCTTCAAAATCGACCATATTTGACTCGATGGGAATTTGAATATTATTAGGGTCGACATTGGCACTAAACGTAATCCACGTTTTCGGGAATTTATCACAGGTATGATTGATCCTTGTTGCACCGGTAAAAATAATAGTTGGCAAAGCCGATTTGACTATTACATTACCGTAATAGTCAAATTGCTTACTCAGGTAAAAGTTGGCATCCTGCCCGATTTTACCCAATGCTACAGTCTGCTGAGAACTGTCCACATAGATACGTTCCATAGAGAAGTTGGTAAGGGTACTGTCCCTGTCATAATATGGATACGTTCCCTGACCCTCGTAATTCATCCTTGATAGGATATCCATTTCACACTGAACAAATTTATGATACTGAGTGACATAGTTAGCTGTAATCTTCGCATTTCGAAGCGTCTCAATCTTAGCCTTTTTACGGATCACCAACTTCATTGAATCTGGAAAGATGCGCGCGTCAGCAACGTCCAAAAATTTGACTTTTTCACAGAAAATAGAACGTTGTTTCAGATCGTATTTTGCCACGGGGACTTTAAACGTAAGCGAATCCTGATCGGGATGAAGGGAGAAAAAATTAGGCCCAACCATATCCATTTCGGTTTCAATAGTAATATCCTTTTCACCAGACTTATCAAGCTGAAGTTCAGCATAATCCATAAACCAAGAGAAACGGTCCATTCTACACATATACTGATTAACCGGGAAGTTTACCTGAGAGGTTCCTTTGTTGGATTTAAACTCTCCATTACGTTCCTTGAAAGAAATATGTGCCTGAACATTATCTGCCTGAAAAGCTACTTCTCCCTCTCCGGACTCAGCAAAGGTATTTTTTAAACTAAAGCTCGATGTATCAGCGTTTATCTCCCAACGGTTAAATTTATAGTTAGTTGAAATCGTCGTAGCTGTCTTAAAGTTAAATGTCCCTCTTCCGGTCATCCCTTGAGGACGAATGAGTGCCGTTCCTTGAAGCTTAGCCTCACCCTTGAAAAAATTCAGTTGATTCTCCTGAGTGGATGATGCTTTAAGCAGATTGTCTCTCGGAACGTAGCAAATGTATGCCTCCTTGGACTCTGCATCCGGAAACTGTACCCCATTTTCTATGGGGCGATTTACAAAACTAGCATATCCAACGGTTGAATCCGGCATAAAGTATAGTGCTTTCGAAACAGATGTGGATTCAACGAAGTTGATCGTACCTGCACCTTGCAAACCATTGTTGGATAGCAGTATTTTATTTTCATATTTTGCACCTGTACCATAAAAATCATACCCACCTTCGGGTGCCTTTGTTGAAAATCCGAATGAATAATCAGGCATGATTGTCAAATCCTCCTTAATCTTCGGAAAAATACCTGCTGATGTTAACTCACCTCTTAAATGAAAAGAAAGTTCATTGAAGTTGTCCATGCTGTCAATTTCAAAAGGCATAACCGTGTAATAAAATCGAGAACTATCGTAGACACCCCTGGAAATTGATTTTGAGTTGTAGTATACGTAACAATTCTTCTCAATAATTAATTTGGGATAGGTGCTTATATCCGCGTTATTTCCTGATCTGTTCGTTGGATCATCCACCAATAGATGTCCAACAATGCCGTTAATGCTACTTCTCATGGCAATTACTTTTGTTCCATCCTCCGGCTTAAGCGGACGAACACGAAGTAAAGAACGGTAGGTTTTCAAAAGATTAATTTTATTTTCAGCATAATTAAAATTGGCACTTACAGCCTGAACTTCAATTTTTCCGGAATTGATCCATCCCTTGAATTCGAAATTTCGATTTTGTTTGACTACTAACCTTGCGTCTTTAGGGAAAATCTTAGTAAACTGTTTGTCAGATAAGTTTACTTCGTCTACCGCATTAAGTTCCAACTCCAATGTTCCCAAGTTCATTTTTCCAAAGTACGGCATCAATCGTCTTTCTTCCGCCTGTTTGGCATATAACATCTGGAGATCCTGAAGATTTTGATCATTTTTAATTTGATCCTCGCTATATCCCTTCAGTTCCTTAGGCCTAAAATCTGAGACAAACGAAAGATAATCATAATCTTTTCGTTTCGCTTTTCCTTGAACAAAATGATCGAGTTTCGGATTTATGCTTACCATATTAGCTTCCTGATCATAATTGATAAAGCCATAAGCAGACATTTCAATTAAAATAGGTTTAGCTTGTTCTATGGTTTTATTTAGCGCCGAAGAAGCCTTTCCTTCATTTATCTTAAATTCATCGTATTTGACGCAATATTTCCAAAGTTGCTGGAGAGGATTAATTGATTCCAACCCCTGAATTCGATCATACAATTTCTCATCGAAATAAGCTTTAGATTCAAAACGGGCAATACGTTGTTCCTGAGATGTACCAATATCATAGGTGAAATAAATATCTTGCTCGTCAGTTTTCCAGGTCATCTTTGCCACATAATCATCAAGTTGATGATAACTATCACTGAATGGTGCAATACCATTTCCCGTTTTGGTCCTAGTGAATTCAACCACTTTTTTATTCAAATCATATGTAAAAAAACATCCCGGATGTGAAATTGAATCACCCGTATTCAGGTACATTAATGTTGCTGCATTCGCACAAGAAAATTTCAACGGGTAGATATAAATAACAGAACCTGATGCTTTTACAAAAGGTTTTTCGTTTCGGTACAGAATAACACTAGCCGGTTGTTGGGCTGTTCCCATACCAACGAAACTTGCACCTTGCATAGAAAATCCACCGTCATAATCCACATCAGGTCTGATATTCTTAATAATGAGGCGCTTTTCGTAAGATAAAAATTGAGGATAGATTCTATCCTCTTCCCTGTTAATCGTAAAGGCACGATCCGACACAGAACCTGTAATGGTATAGGAAAAGTATTTAGTTTTAAGAGAAACTGTGTCCGCGTTAAAATTGGGTGTTTTACACGACACATCGTAATGACCAATCGTTGCGAGAGCTTCTTCCTTGGGAACACCAACCTTTTCCCAAGTAAGGTTTCCGCCTCTTCCTACCCACCTTTTGATTAATGGTTCATAGGAGCCGTTAGTATTAAAAACTACTACCGAATCGGTATAGGGTTTGTCCTCTTTGGTCTTAGCACTGCGATTTACTACACGACAGACAAGGTTACCTCCTTTACAAACAAGACTAGGTTTATCGGAATACTCGAAAGCAAATTCACCTTTCTCAAAATACCAACTGTAATTAGCGGCATCAGCAATTTTCCTTTCCGAAAAAAAAACAGCTGAAAACTCAATAAATTCCTCAAAGCGTTTGATATTCTTTCCATCAAGCAATTTTTCTACAGAAACTTGAAATGCCTGATAACTAGAGGTCGGTTGTTTCAACTTCACAAAAGAATAAACCGAAAAAACATAGTTGTAAATTTCAGGATAAGGCTTTAGGTTTTTTTGAGTCATTTTGTTGCATGTCTCAACCATTTTAGTAAAATAGATGTCCGGAAAGTCAGATGATTCTAAGAGAAGACGGGGTAAGGCCTTATTCGTGAAATCGCGGAATTCACTTCGTCCCAGTTCGTTCAACGATCTGTCAAATTCCCGAACAAATTTATCTCTACTATTAGAAAAAGTCATCTGCCCAATAAGACTCTGAAAAAGAAGCAGGAATGAAAATGTTAAAGTAAATTTCATGTTACATCAATTGTAATTTAATCGTAGCCCAATTATTACGGTTTAAAATACATTTTTTTTCAAAACCAAAGTGCCCGGCTATGGATAAAATTTCATTTACATCGGAAATAAAAAAGCCACTTAGAAATAACTTGCCTCCTTTCTTTAATTTGGATGCATAATGGGGCATATGTGCTTTCAAAACATTTTTATTTATGTTCGCCAAAATCAGATCAAACCCCGTAGACCGAACGTGATCGACATCACCACACAACACTGTAATAAATTGACAATTATTTCGTTGTGCATTTTCAATGGCATTTTCCACAGACCAGTCCTCAATATCGACGGCCAGAATTTCCTTTGCTCCCAACTTCTCCGCTATAATAGCCAAAACACCTGTTCCGGTTCCCATGTCTAATACCTTTTCAGGCATTTGATTTAACTCAAACAATGCTTTCGCCATCATCCATGTCGTTTGGTGGTGCCCTGTACCAAAAGACATTTTAGGCATAATTTCAACAATCATTCCGCGTGCAATCGACCTGTCATGAAAAGGAGCTAGTATGGTCATGTCATCCTCCACAAATACGGGTTCAAACTGCGACTCCCATTCGGTATTCCAATTTTGCTTTTCCAGAATGGATATCGACCATTTCGCTTGTACCTCAAGCCCGTATTGAGTAAGAAATGTATTTTTTACAGGATGTTGAATATCTATATCATTTACAGGACCATAAGCGCGGAGTCCCGAGTCAGTTTCCACAAAACTCTCATAGCCATTCTCAGCAAGTTGAGCAATGAGCACTTCCGTCCAAGGATCGCGGGGCAATAAAACTACACTGAGCTCGCAATAATCCATTAAAATGAAGTAATAATCGAACGAAACGAATCTGCTTTAAGAGAAGCACCACCAATTAAACCCCCATCTACATTAGGACAGGAAAATAACTCCTTAGCATTGGATGAATTACAACTTCCTCCATACAAAATTGAAATTCGTTCAGCCGTTTCTATATCATACCTTTCTGAAATCCAAGACCTTATATGTTTGTGCATGTACTCTGCCTGTTCAGATGTAGCCGATAAACCGGTACCGATTGCCCAAACGGGTTCATAAGCTATAACGCATTTTGCCAAATTCACTTTCGACAGATGAAACAGACTTTCATCCAGTTGTTTTCGGACATATAAAAGTTCTTCATTCTTATTTCTTACTTCTAATGGTTCTCCGCAACAAAAAACGGGCATCACACCGGCACCCAGAGCTACGTCTACTTTCTGCTTCAAAAACTCGTTGTTCTCGTGAAAAATTAATCGTCTTTCCGAATGACCAATTAACGCCATTTTAGCCCCAGCATCTTTAATTTGAATAACCGAAACCTCGCCGGTAAATGCACCATTTTCACTCGGATAAAAATTTTGTGCGCCAACATTAACTTCAGTCAATATGCTGCTAAGGTGATGAATATAAGGAAATGAGGGGAATAAACCCACCTGAATACCCGGAATCAACGTAAAGGATTTTAGATCCTTTGTAAACTGTTGTACATCCGGAAATGTATGGTTCATTTTCCAGTTTCCAAATACTCTTTTTTGCCTGTTAGTCATATCCTTATGTAAAGAGAATTGAAATTAAAAAAATTAGTTTGTGTTTGTTCGGGCATAATACACTTACTTGTTAGTCAAAATTAACAAAAAACGTTATGCTCTGATAGAAACCAAGTATCTAAAGCAGTTAAATTGAAACTCTTTTTTTTAGAATGAAGACTTACACGTGGAGGCAAAACTAATACCCGAATTCCTTTCTAAATCGCTCCACGGATGGAGTTTGTATGCGAGTAAATTTACCTCTTACCACCCCCTTTTCAAAGTAAAGAAGTGTTGGATTGGAACGCGAAATGGTTTTAAGTTCTGCTGCGTCATTAATAAAAACAGGAATATCAAAATTAAACTTCGTTTTGAATGCACTAACTGTCTTTTCCGATGATGCAGTCAACATTATAAAGGGAATACCTTTTTGAGCAAAATACCTTTTGAGCGCCTTCCATTTATTTATACCGTACCAATCACTCCAGGATAAAAAGGGAGCATTAATTATCGCCATTTTGGGGGCCTGAGAAATGAACGACCGAATAGATACCTCATTTATCTCTGGATTTCTTTCAATCTGATAATGAACATATTCTAATGTCAGTTCAGCCGATTGCATATACTTAACCTTTCTAATAGGATCGAACTGCTCACTAATGGATGGAAGTCGCCCGGGTTCCAATACCCTTTGCTCCATTCGAATGAATTTATACATTCGATTGTTCCATAATTCCGCACGTCGAGTGTATTCCCTCTCACTCAAGTAAAGTTCTTTATCTGTATCTAAATTCCTTAGAATTATTGTATTTTTACATACGCCGGTTCTACCATTGTTCATTTCACTATTCAAATTTTTTCCAACAGCATAAGGACGAAAATCTTTCACCGGGTCAAAATACAAGACATAGCAAATAAATAATCCAGCAATAAGGGCTATCGCTATCATGCTACCCCAATAGTTTGAAAAAAACGGTCCACCTGCCCTGAGCATCCAAAGTGCGGAAACAAAAACGAAAAGCAAAAATATCAGAGGAAAATACCAGTTAAAAAGTATACAGAACAGGGCGGTCAAACCTAAACTCCAGACAAGAAAAAGAATATTTTGTCTAGCCTTATTTGGCTTCACTATCCATTGCGAAATAAAAACCCAGAACAGTAGGTAAACTAAAAAAACATCTTTAAAAAAGGACTCTTGCGGCGTGAGTGACCGACCAATAGAACTCACAAAAGCATCTCCAAAGCAACCACAATCCGACATGCAATGAGGATGCTTCTGTTCATTAAGCGTAACATGATCTTGTGTTTTTTCGACCTCAAAAAAGCGATTGCTAACAATTGATTCCCTGAGTTTGGCGTAACCTTCGCGGGAGGGGAGTTTATACGTATCCTGATCTGTGTACCAAACTTCCGGATCACATGAATAGCTATGCCATGTGAGAAAGGTAAAAAAGAGCA
Organism: Crocinitomicaceae bacterium; assembly: GCA_044355195.1. GTDB lineage: Bacteria > Bacteroidota > Bacteroidia > Flavobacteriales_D > Crocinitomicaceae > M0103. The sequence goes on from JBIKYP010000014.1 coordinate 11,827, forward strand.
TTACAATCACAGCCACCCACGCAGTAAACTTAATTTTACCTCCAATGAGTAACAAAACACCTATGATGATTTCAATGATGCAAACGAACACTCCTATCCACAGCGCCTGAGGAATCCAGCTTTCGAGTGAAAAAGATGGTGACCCCATCCATTCCTTAAATCTGTATGCAATTGCACCATCTTGAAAGTACTCTTCCAGTTTATAGGAAAACCCTACAGGATCATTTGCTTTAATTAACCCTGATATAATAAATAAAGAACCTGTAATTAGTCTTGAAACATTAGAAAACAGTAGTTTACCCCTGAAAATAATTATACCAATGATGCTGGTAATAAACAACAATACGCCCAAGGACAACAGAATGATACTCCGACCATAAAATTGAGGAAGCTGACTAAACAAAACAAAGATTACTCCCAATAAATTGGTTATGACAAAGATGACGTTGAAAAGTAATGATCTACCACTGACCGTGCGAAGTTCCTTCATACCCCTATCCTTTGATATCCATATGAATTAATGAAAAGACCGAATAGTTCAACATGTCGAAATAGTTCGCATCTATTCCTTCACTGATTAGTGTTTTTCCTTTGTTATCTTCAATTTGTTTTATCCGAAGAATCTTCATCAATATCAAATCTGTCAAAGAACTAATGCGCATATCACGCCATGCCTCACCGTAATCGTGATTTTTTTTAAGCATCAGTTCAAATGCCTCATTTGCATATTTATCATAAAGTTGCAATGCAAACTCAGCAGGCAGCTCCATATCCTCCAAATCAGTTTCATTCAGTTGAATAAGCGCCATGATACAATAATTAACGATGGCCATGAATTCACCGAAAATACTCTCGCCTACCTTGCTTTCTCCTGTTTCCTGTATTGTTCGAATGCGTTGTGCCTTAATAAAGAGTTGATCTGTTAGCGAACTTGGTCTTAATATTCTCCACGCCGTACCATAATCTTTCGTCTTCTTTAGAAAAATATCTCTGCAAATAGTAATGACATTTGTATATTGCGCGGTGGTTTGATTCATAAACGTATTAATGAGCATTTCAAGGGCTGAAATTACGCATTTTCCAAAAAAGAGGTACCTAAAGTTTCGTAATCAGTTACTCGACCTCTCCTCTCCCAAAGTTATGGGAATACTCAACGTTACACCAGATTCATTCGTTGCGGGAAGTCGCTCCACTCGGCTGAAAACGCTTCTCAAAAGAACTGAATCAATGCTTGAAAGCGGAGCTGATTTTATCGATATAGGCTCGATTTCCACACGACCCGGAGCGACAGAAATATCAGTGAATGAAGAATTAAAACGTTTGATACCTGTTGTAAAAAGTATCCGAACGCATTTTCCCGAGTGCCTTATTTCAATCGACACCTTTCGATCGACCGTGGCGGCCGCTGCGATTTCTGAGGGCGCAGATCTCATCAATGACATTGGCGGATTACAATTAAATCCGGAAATGATCGATGTCATTGCCCAAAATAAAACTCCCTACATACTTATGCATGGAGTCAAATCATTTGAATCCATGCACGAAACAAAGGAGAATGAAAACCTCTTTCGGGATATGTGTTTCTTTTTTAGCGAGAAAATTGCCATTCTGGAGGAATGCGGCGTGAGTGATGTAATCCTGGATCCGGGATTTGGTTTTGGAAAAACACTAGAACAAAATTACGATGTGTTAAATCGTCTGGAGTTATTCCACCTTCTAGAACGACCTTTATTGATGGGGATATCGAGAAAATCCATGATATTTAAAAAACTCAACATAACACCAGAAAAAGCGCTCAACGGCACTACTTGTCTTCATACGGTTGGTTTAATGAAAGGTGTAAGTATTTTCAGAGTACATGATGTAAAGGAAATGAAGGAATTAATTCAACTTTTTACCTGATTATAACACACTCATCTTTGATAAGTCATCTTTCTAAAAAAAGTCATTTAAATTTATACTCAAAACAGTTGATTCTTAACTGAATTTTCGATTCTCTTTATAGGATATAGCCTTTCCGCCACAAACACCCCCTGTGTGTACAAATAGTATATCCTCCTCATTTGAATGTGTTTGCGAACAGTACTTCATTAAGGCGTAAAGTGCTTTACCGGTGTAAATGGGATCAATTGGAATTGATGTTTCAATAAAAAACCGTTCCATAAAATCCAAAAGCGTGGCATTGTATTTTCCGTAACCCCCAAAATGAGCATCTCCATGAACAACAACATTTTTCAAATTTTCTTGGACCCATTCCTTTTCAAATGAACAGCCAAGCAACAGATGACGCATCTCCTCAATTCCATCATAACCTTTTAAGACGGGAACAACATTCAATTTGGTTTTATAATTGAGCGACAATAATATGCCGCAACTTGTAGTGGAAGTACCTTGAGCAACAAATACCTGATCAAAAGATCTTTGGCACTCAGGCAAAATGTGCTGGCATCCGATTAAGCCAAAATAATTTGCGCCACCTTCGGGAATCAAATAATATTCGTTGAACAACTGCTTGTATGCATATTGAACTTCCATTTCATCTCGTCGATCATAATCAGATCTCGTCACAAACTTCAATTGCATACCTAACGAAAAACATTGCTTCAGTATATTATTACTGTTATTATTCAACTCCTCGCCTCTCACTATTCCAATCGATTTCAGCCCCACTTTGCTGCATGCCGAGGCAGTTGCGAGTAAATGATTCGAATACGCCCCACCGAAAGTCAAAACCCCCTCGTACTTATTTCTAATAACGTACTCTAGATTGAAATAAAGTTTTCTCCATTTGTTCCCTGAAACCAGTTCATCAATCAAATCATCACGTTTAATGAACAATTTCTTTTTCGTATTGTTAAGAAAAGCAGGATAAACTTCTTGAACTATAGAATTTTCAGTATTAAACCACATTTTGTCTGTCAATAAGCTTTGAGAAATGGAAAATGAAATGTCTAGTTTTTCTAAACGACCGCATTTGGATAAAGAGGATTTTTATTTGAGTCCGGAGGGCTATGTCATTTTTACAGAAAAATATCATCTAAAACGAGGTTATTGTTGTAAAAGCGGATGCAAGCATTGCCCTTACGGCTTTGATAAACTTAAGGGAGACATCAAACAGAACTAATAAATCCCATTTTGAGGATACTTTCCTTTGTATTTACTCAAAACTGATTTGATGTAATCTATATCTTTATGAACATTTCCAGTTGGCACGAATAAACTGTCAAAACCACCTATTTTCTTTTCATAATCCATGTAACCAATGTAAATTGGCACATTGGCCTTTTGAGCAATATAGTAAAATCCCTTTTTCCAATTTGGATTGTATTTTCGCGTACCCTCCGGGGTGAAGATCATATAAAGTTCATCTCTCTCCTTGAATAATTGACACGCATAATCGGTCAGGTTATTATTTTTCTTTCGATCAACCGGGATTCCGCCCATGGCTTTTAATACCCATCCTAACGGAGGAAAAAAAAGACTTTTCTTTATCAATAGTTTGGGCTTAATTCCGTACATTACAAATGCGAATCTGCCAATAATGAAGTCCCAGTTTGAGGTGTGTGGCCCCATTACAACGACACATTTTTGAATCCCAATAGGAGGATGAACATCAATTTTCCAACCAAAAATCCTTAATATAAATCGCGCCAAATATTTCATACATCAAAGTTAGCCATTAAACATTTCACCCTACTTTTGCAGTGTGAGCAAAAACAAACAAATTTTCTTCATACTCACTTCATTGTTTCTCATTACCCTATCATGGGGAATTCTGACATTCGTCAAAACGCTTCTTTCCGAAAAACAAAATAACAACCTAAATTACCTTCCTGAAAACATAAATTTTGCAGTTCGCATCAACGGCAAAGAGTTGGCCAAAAAAACACTGTTTTCCGTTTTCATTGAATCAAAAGATGAAGAAGTTTTTGAAAAGATTCGAACATTTTTCAAGCAACAGACTTACAAAAAAAATGAATTCAGGAACGCCGGCATTGACTTTCTTTCGGACATTCTGTTTTTCAGAACATCTGTGCAAAACAGGCAAGTTTCCGGACTTATTTTTAACGTTTCCAATACCGGACTTTTTAAAAAAAGTTTTGAGTATTCATCCAAATGCTTTGCCTGCAAAGGAGATGTAGGAGTGATTCTGTTTGATGATGCAACACACCCAATAGGGAAAGAAAAACTAACGCTTTATGCCAAACAGATGCTTCGAAAAAAATCCAATGTTAGCAGTTCTGCAAACTTTCTCCTTCATCCGTCCAAATCTTGTTTTGAAGTCCTTAGCAGAGAGGAGCAATCAGACAAGAAATCACCTTTTAAGGAAACAGCTATTCATTTCAATCTTAATGACAAAAACATTTATGTTCTTGGGAATTTACTCCTTAACAAGGAGCAATGGAGTAACACAACTTACCTTACTAAAAGCTTAAAGCCAGATGGATTTCATTTATCAGGGACGCATATCCCGACATTGTTTAGCGACACAATCAATTTCTGGTTGAAACAATTTGATTGCAAATTGCCCTATATAAAATCAGTTTCACTGAATTTTAGAGGTACCAAAATAATCAATCATTCCTCGGGATTTTTTGTCGTACCCCAAATGGACCTTATGGCAGAAACAAGCCGTCCTGTGGACATAGAAAGAATACTGGAAAATGAAAAATTAAAGTCCTTCCTTCAATATCAAAAAGATTCAAATTACATTCGTTTTCAAGAAGAACGTCTATATTTCAAACAACTTTCAGAAACCTCCTTTTACATAGGAAGGTCAGTCACACCGATGTTTACAACCAATTCAAGCAATGCTCTATTGACCATAAAGGGTGATATTCGATCTATTCTTAAAGTCGAAGGCAACCATCTAATCTCATCAATCTTAGAAATGATTCCGGAATACAGAGCCAGTAATCAACTCACTGAACATGTGGATAAATTTGATCTCACCGTACGTCGATCGCACGGCGGACATGCTCAATTAAAAGGAGAGATAAGATTTAAACAAACTTACTACTCCATAAATGAAATAATTAAATTCCTAATCATAGGAGAGTTCTTCGGCTAATTTATTAAAATAAGCTGGTGCAAGTGCCAACCTCGACCCATACCAACTGAACATTTCTCCGTCGACCAAATGAATTCGAGCATTTGGAAACATGAACTGAAATTCTGAAAAATGAAACTTACTAAAAGGATAAGGTTCAGTACTTAAAAAAACAAGTTTGGGATTCAATTTTCCTACCTCCTCAATAGAGGGATACCTGTTTTTCCGGCAACAATTCAGATAACCGGCCTCACGTAACATCGCATCAATAAACGTATGCTTTCCAACTATGAATAGCGGATCCTTCCATATGACGTAAATGACATTCTTTTTCGTTTGAATCAGCTTTTGAAATGCTCTTCGAATAGTGGAAATAAGCTCCAAAGCTGCTGCACTTCTTCTGGTCATCAATCCTACCTGCTCAATCATTTGATACGCTTCTTCTAAATTGTTTACATCGCTCATCCAAACAGGAGCTATTTTCTCCAAAGCCTTAATATCTTCCTTCGTATTTTCTTCCTTGTTCCCTATAATTAAATCGGGGCGAAGGGATTTCACCTTTTCAATATCCACTTTTTTAGTTCCGCCAATACGATTTTTTGATGTTAACCAATGTTCGGGATGAACACAAAACTTCGTAATTGCGATAACTTCCTCTTCTAAACCAAGTGTATAAAGTAATTCTGTTTGCGATGGTACAAGTGAAATAATTCGTCTCGGACAATTACTCAAAAGAATTTTTCGACCGAGTTGATCTATATGTATCATGACATAGCAGATATGATATCGTATCGCGTCACGATGTGGTATGAACCATTCGCAAGTTTAACCAGAGCTGCCGGGGTATCCTTATCTATAATTTTGCACAGTTGATCCAGAGGAGTATGAACTTCCACTACCGGAAGAGGCGCTTGCATTACAGATAAAATTGGAGCATCCCGTAATTCGGGTGAGTCAACCAATAATTGATACAAATGACTGTCATCCAGCGATCCAACAAACTGATTATCTTTCATTACCGGAATTTGAGAGATGCCAAACTTTCGCATTTTAGCAATAGCGTGCGAAACGAGTTCCTCAGCATAGAGCGTAACCAACGGCCTATTTTCATGCTTTGCCACAAGCTCACCGGCTGTCTTGTATTCCTCATCCAGAAATCCTCTTTCCTTCATCCATTCATCGTTAAAGATCTTACCAACGTAACGACTCCCATGGTCATGGAAAAGAACAACCACTACATCTTCTTCCTTCAAATTACCTGAAAGCTGGAGCAAACCCTTTATGGCTGCACCTGCTGAATTCCCTACAAATATGCCTTCTTCTCTGGCCAATTTTCGAGTGTACACAGCCGCGTCTTTATCTGTCACTTTTTCAAAAAGATCGATCACATCGAAATCAACGTTAGCAGGCAGGATATCCTCCCCGATACCTTCGGTGATATAAGGATAAATTTCATTTTCATCAAAAATTCCGGTTTCCTTGAATTTTTTAAAAACTGACCCGTAAGTATCTATTCCCCATATCTTTATATTTGGATTCTTTTCTTTCAAGTATTTCCCCGCGCCGGAAATGGTTCCACCGGTGCCAACACCAACTACAAAATGAGTTATTCGTCCGTCCGTTTGTTCCCAAATTTCAGGTCCTGTAGATTCATAATGTGCCTGACGATTGGACAAATTGTCGTATTGATTGACATACCACGAATTAGGAATTTCAGAAGCCAACCTCTTTGATACCGAATAATAAGATCTAGGATCGGCAGGGTCCACAGCAGTGGGACAAACCACCACTTCAGCTCCTACAGCCCGCAAAATATCCATCTTCTCTTTCGACTGTTTATCGTTTAGCACGCAAATGAGTTTGTAGCCTTTCACAATGCATGCTAATGCCAGACCCATACCTGTATTTCCTGAAGTACCTTCAATAATTGTATCTCCCGGCCTAATTAAACCCGCTTTTTCAGCATCTTCAACCATTTTTACAGCCATGCGATCCTTTACGGAATTTCCGGGATTGGTTGTTTCAACTTTTGCTAGAACCGCAGCCTTCACATCTTTTGTCAGTCTATTTAATTTGACTAAAGGAGTATTGCCTATCGTTTCGAGTATATTACTGTAAATTTTCATTGAAAGCTAAGTTAAGCAAAGTTACCAATTCAAATTCGACATTTTTTTGAATCTGTATTGAATCACCTTGATTACTCAAAACCAAAACAATGCATTAGAACAAAGGGAAAACAAGATGAAAAAAACATATATTTGACACGCTAATCCTTTCATTCATAATCTTATAATTAGAAATATAAATGAAAGTTTGTTCTACAGAAATGCCTTTTAAAGTAAATGCAACGAACCATGAATAACCTATAAAGCCTAACGAAACAAACAGATCATGAGAAAATTTGTATTCATCTTAACAATTATAATAACGTTATTTTCATGTAAAAAAGATATTAAACCGGCAAGTCCCGCTGATAAACCCAGTGAGCAAAAAACAATAAACCTCACCGTTGATGGATACGTCAGAAGTTTTGTCCTCTATCTTCCGACGGGATATAATAATGCAGGAAAAATACCTCTCATCTTCGTCCTCCACGGCGGAAGCGGAACACCCGAGGGAATGATCACAATTGCCAATTTCAAACCTATTGCCGACAGAGATAAAGTAGTACTCGTTTACCCGACAGGTATTCAGAACAATTGGAATGACGGTCGACCAACTGTGCCAAACCAATTAGGAATTAATGATGTTGGTTTCTTTAACCATTTGTGCGATTACATGATTAACAACTATGCCGTCGACGGGACAAAAATATATGCAACAGGGATTTCAAATGGCGGTTTTATGTCCACCAGATTGGGCTGTGAACTGAGTAACAGAATTGCTGCCATAGCTGTAGACGCAGCAACGATGGAGGCAACGACGATAGCTGCAAATTGCAATCCCGGCAGACCTGTTCCGGCCATATATATTCATGGCACTAGCGACCCTCTCGTTCCATTCACAGGCGGACAAATGACGGCAGGTGGCACAGCGGGAGGAACTATTCTATCTCACTTTGAAACGATTGACAAATGGGTTAATATTAATGGATGTAACACCACACCAACAATAACAGATCTGCCCGACATTGCAAGTGATGGCACGACAATAAAACAACGAGTTTATTCCGGAGGTGTAAATGGAAGTGAAGTGGTAAGTTACGTCGTTTTAAATGGTGGACACACTTGGCCTCAAGGATATCAATACCTGAATGAAGCTATTATTGGAAAGACGAGTCAGGACATGAATGCCTGTGAAGTAATTTGGGCCTTTTTTAAACGATTTAAAACGAATTAAATTAAGGTGCTGAGGTTTACCGTTTGTGTGTTCATTTCCTCAATTTCGAAGCAAGTATAGGTAAGAAAAATACAAAAAGGGTAAGCGTCGATATAAATAAGTCAAAACTTTCAGATTCAATCCATTCAAAATCTCTGTCGAAATGAACCAACACAGAAAAGCAGAGTTTAATTCCCAGCATTCCAATCACGATAAAAGCTGATTTCTCTAAATACGGAAAGCGTTCCATTAAAACAACAAAATATTGAGCCACATAGCGCATGGCCAAAATCCCAATAAAAACACCTGCACAAATCAAATATATATTAGGGGTATACGCCACCACAGCGAAAATATTATCTATCGAAAATACAATATCCATAAACTCCACAGCGACAACAGTAGACCAGAATACTCCTATCCAACCCGTCGAAAATTTATAGAATTTACTTTTTTTCAGGTCCTTTATGTCCTCTTCCTCTTGCTTTTTCGTTCTTAGAAAGTGACTGATCGCCATCCAGAGTAAATAGAAACCACCCAATGGCTTGAGCCACCAAATAGACAAAATATGTTCCACCAAAATAAGCGCAAGACCTCTGAAGAGATACGCACCGATTATCCCGTATCGCAGAGCTTTCTTTTGCTGATCCTGAGGTAAATCACGGACCATCGTAGCCAAAACCGCTGCGTTATCGAAAGACAGAATGACTTCCAAAAGTAAAATTCCAAAAACAAGTAATAGGACGTTCAGGGGATTACCCAAAAACATTACGACTAACTGATTCCACTGTTCATTCATGCTCTACAAAGATAATTCTCAAAAATGAACGGTGACCTATAAGGCGAACAATTCATTAATTTTGTAAATATAAATGGAATTCCAACTCATCTCGGATTTTAAACCAACAGGTGACCAGCCCGAAGCTATTCGACAGTTAATAGAAGGTATTCACGCCGAAATGCCGGCACAAACTCTTTTGGGGGTGACCGGTAGCGGAAAAACGTTTACCATTGCCAACGTAATCGCTGAACTTAAGCGTCCAACGCTAATTCTTTCTCATAATAAAACTCTTGCTGCGCAACTTTACGGCGAATTCAAACAATTCTTCCCCAATAATGCAATAGAATACTTCGTTTCTTATTACGATTATTATCAGCCTGAAGCATATCTGCCTGTCACAGGCACCTACATCGAAAAAGATCTGCAGATCAATGATGAAATCGAGAAATTGCGACTGTCCGCAACCTCATCTTTATTGTCCGGAAGAAGAGATATCATTGTAGTTGCATCAGTTTCATGCATATACGGAATAGGCAATCCTAACGAGTTTGCGAACAGCATAATGTTTCTTAAAAGAGGCCAAACCTATTCCAGAAATAAGTTCTTGTTCAAACTCGTAGAAAATCTGTATTCAAGAGCTGGAAATGAATTTAAACGCGGAACATTCCGAGTTAAGGGAGACACTGTTGACATCTTCCTGGCGTATGCAGACTATGCCCTTAGAATTGAATTCTGGGGAGATGACATCGAAGCGATCAGTTCGATTGACCCGATCAATAACAGCCGTATCGAAATCTTTGAAGAGATCAATATATTTCCAGCGAATATCTTCGTTTCAAGTTCTGAAAACACGCGCACGGCCTTGGAACAAATCGGTGAAGACATGGTGATCCAGGTTGAAAATTTCCGTAAGGCAGGAAAAGCGGAAGAGGCCAAGCGACTAGAAGAGAGGGTCAGTTACGATATGGAAATGATCCGTGAACTAGGTTATTGTTCCGGAATTGAAAATTACTCGCGTTATTTCGATCAGCGTCAGCCCGGTGAGCGACCCTTTTGCTTACTGGATTATTTTCCGAAAGATTTCCTTATGGTCATTGATGAAAGTCACGTTACCGTTCCTCAGATCCGAGCCATGTATGGAGGGGACAGATCACGAAAAATTAATCTCGTGGATTATGGCTTCCGACTTCAGGCTGCAGTAGATAACAGACCGCTAAAATTCGAGGAGTTTGAATCGCTTTTGAATCAAACGATCTTTGTTTCGGCGACTCCCGCAGACTATGAAATCCAGCAATCCGAAGGAATTGTAGTGGAACAAGTAATCCGCCCTACCGGACTGCTTGATCCGATCATTGAAGTTCGGCCATCGAAGCACCAAATCGACAATCTTATAGAAGAAATTGACGCACGAATTAACCGCAACGAGAGAACTCTTATTACAACGCTGACCAAGAGAATGGCAGAAGAATTACAGAAATACATGGACAAACTGGGAATTCTTTGTCGCTACATACACAGCGATATAGACACCATCGAGCGGGTTGAAATTCTTCGTCAACTGCGACTCGGGGCATTCGATGTACTTATCGGCGTGAATTTATTACGTGAAGGACTAGATCTACCGGAGGTTTCGTTGGTGGCAATTCTAGATGCTGATAAAGAAGGGTTTTTGCGTAATGAACGTTCCCTGGTCCAAACGGTTGGTCGCGCAGCTAGAAATGTAAACGGAACCGTTCTAATGTATGCAGACAAAGTGACGGACTCCATGCGAAAGACGATCGACGAAACAAAGAGGAGACGCGCTCTTCAACTCAAGCACAATGAAGACAACGGTCTCATACCAACACCTTTGACCAAATCGAAAGAAAAGATATTGGAATCAACCAAAGTAGCTGATGGAGATCAAACGTATCGTCAAATGAAGTACGAATTTACTGAAGAAATTGCGTTAGCTGCAGATCCCGTGGTTGCTTATATGTCTGAAGAACAGCTTACCAAGTCAATTCAGTTTACGCGCAAAGAAATGGAGAAAGCAGCAAAAAATCTCGATTTTATTGAAGCCGCACGTTTTCGGGATGAATTATTTGCATTGGAAGAACGACTTAAAAAACTAAAAACAAAACACTTATGAAGCTAAACACACTTATCGGACAACTTCAATTACTCGCCATTTTGGAAGGAATCTCCTACATTTCTTTTGGTATAACCATGCCCTTGAAATACATCTATGGTCTTAAGGGGCCTAATTATGTAGTCGGTGTAATTCATGGGGGATTGTTCATTGCTTATTGCTTGTGGGGATTTCTTGCCTTTCAAAAGCGAAAATTGACATTCTCAGAATTATGCTTGACATGGCTAGCTTCCGTTGTTCCTTTCATGACATTTTGGATAGAAAATAAGCTTTTGAAAACAAAGAAATAAAATAAAGAAAATCATGAACATCCTCAAAAATCTCCTCGGACTCAGTCCAAAAACCGACTACAAAAAATTAGTATCAGAAGGCGCGCAGATTGTAGATGTGCGTACAAAAGTTGAATTCGAATCGGGCAATATTCCCGGAAGCATAAACATTCCCTTACAAATCCTTGGAACTCAACTGAACAAATTAGATAAAATCAAACCTGTCATCACTTGTTGCGCTTCCGGAATGCGAAGTGCCACGGCCAAAGGAATTCTAAAATCCAATGGATTCAAGGAAGTGCACAATGGCGGAGGGTGGATGAGTTTATTGAAAAAGCTGTCGTGACAAGAATTTAGAATTCTTTACCTTTGAGGTCATGGATAACCGCAAACACGTCGAAGTCTGTTTCACCCCCGGAGAATATGCCTATTACAAGGATGAATTTGAGATCGTAGTTGTAATTGATGTATTACGTGCTACCTCCGCAATTTGTACTGCTTTTCAAAATGGAATTAAATCCATTATACCGGTTCCTAGTGTCGAAGAGGCCTTAGATTATAAAAAGAAAGGCTGGTTGGCCGGTGCAGAACGCAAAGGTCAGATCGTAGATGGATTCGATTTTGGCAACTCTCCATTTTCCTATATGAGAGAAGAGTTTCGTAACCGGGAAGTTGTTCTAACGACCACAAACGGAACAAAATCACTCGACGTGGCCAAAGATGCAGAAGTTGTTGTTGTCGGGTCTTTTTTGAATCTTGATGCACTCTCTAAGTGGCTGGCTGAGCAAAACAAAAATGTACTTTGCCTTTGTTCAGGATGGCAAGATAAGTTCAACCTCGAAGACACTATATGCGCCGGAGCAATTTCTGAATATCTAATAGGAACAGGTAAATTTACATCTGATGAGGATTCATCCATTGCCGCAAAATATTTGTATTTGTCTGCCAAGGATAATTACCTGGGATACCTAAAATCCAGCTCGCATCGTCGCAGACTAAAAAATCTCAACCTAAACGAAGATATCAAGTATTGTCTGACGCCCAATCAAACAACGGTGATACCAATTCTTAGAAATGGGAAACTGGTTAAATTATAAATGGCTCGCTCTACTTGCCTTGCCTCTTACGTTGGCATGGACATCTCAGGAAATAAAAATTCATAAACGCTGGGGGTTCTATGGACACAAGCGCATCAACCGCCTAGCCATCTTCACCTTACCTCCTGAAATATTCGGTTTTTACAAGGAACATCTTGAATACCTCACCGAACACGCTGTGGATCCGGATAAAAGAAGAAACGCTGTTGAAGGAGAGGCACAATGCCATTATATCGATCTCGACAACTACTACACGAAAGGTCAAAATCCGTTTGAACTTATCCCAAAACAGTGGGAAGAAGCCGTAAAAAAATACACTGAGGATACCCTTCAAGCCCACGGGATTGTGCCATGGCATATTCATGTGATGAAAAACAAGCTTCAAAAAGCTTTCGAAACACATAATGTAGATCTCATACTCAAATACTCTGCTGACATCGGTCATTATATCGGAGATGCACATGTACCTTTGCATACAACCAAAAACTATAATGGTCAACTTACCGGTCAAAAAGGTATTCATGGATTATGGGAAAGCAGGCTTGTAGAACTCAATGCCGATTCATACGATTACTTTGTAGGAAAGAGCAAGTACATCAAAAATACGCTGGACCTCTCTTGGGAGGCTGTAAAAGGATCACATCAGGCTCTTGACTCAGTATTAGGAATTGAACAGCAACTCACCAAAGAATTTCCCTCTGATCGGAAATACAGTTTTGAACAACGAGGCAGTACAACCATACAGGTTTATTCCTATGAATTCTCACAGGAATATCATAAACGACTGAATGGAATGGTAGAACGAAGAATGCGGGCTGCGATAATGGCAGTAGGTTCAATTTGGTATACCGCATGGGTAGATGCAGGCCAACCTGATCTCAGGCTTCTTCAAAATGTTCCCCCCTCCGCCACATTGCTCGAAGAAATGAAAACCATGGATATTGACTTCCAGAGGAGAAAACAACAAAGCCGTATCTGTGAATAAATGTCGATTTTCTATTGTGCTGAGACACGTCAAGGTCATGTGATTATAACTCTTTAAGCTCAACTGACTCGATCACCAGCTTCCGCCTGCACCGCCGCCACCGGAACTACCGCCACCGAAACCACCGAAACCGCCGAAGCCACCTCCGGAACCAAAACCTCTGTGATGCCCTCCGAAACCGCCACCAAAGAAAATACCGCCACCGCCCATGGTGAAGCCACCGCCACCCCTATTTCGAAATATGAGAAGAACAACAAGCAGAATAATAAAAATAGCCACCAATGCTCCCGGCAGTTCATCTTTGTTATTTTTTCTGGCATAAGCATCAGAGTTGTACTCCCCAATTGCAAGTGACTTTATCACCTTTACAGCCGCACTCAATCCACGATAATATTCTTCTTTACGAAATACAGGAAGTATTTCATTATCCACAATGTCCTTACAAGTAATATCCGGAATGGCTCCCTCCAGACCACGTCCTGTTCCGATGAACACTTTTCGTTCGTTTTTAGAACCGGTTGGCTTGATTAAAATCAAAACTCCATTATCCTCCTTAGCCTGACCAATTCCCCAACTATCGATAATCTTGGAAGCATAATCCCAAGGCTCATAGCCATTCAGGTCATCTACAATTAATACGGCTATTTGATTGGAGGTAGAATCGGCAAACACAGCCAGTTCCATTTCCAGTTCACGTGCTTCCTGTTCAGAAATAAAATTCGGGAATTCTTTAGATAAATTGTTGTACAATTTAGGCGGTTGCGGTCTTTTCGGGAGATCATCCTGAGCATTCAGATTGAATGAAAACAGAAATGCAACGAGTATTACACTGATCCACTTCATTTTCCAAAGGTCACTTCGTTCGACAATTCGTTCACGTCATCTGCCTTTCGCGGGAAATGTAAGCTTAATTGTTCTGCAGCCTTTTGAATTCCTTTCACGAGTCCTTCGGTGTAACCTTCCGCTTTAAAAGACAACACCATTTGTTCTTTAATCTCGTCCCAGAAATGATTTGGCAACTTCTGATGAATCCCTTCATCCCCAACTATCGCAAGCTTTCGGTGCTCGGTTGCGATGTAGAACAGAACACCATTTCGTTCCGCGGTTTGGTGCATTCCTAATTTATGGAAGATCTTAAAGGCTTTTTCCACCGAATCTCCGGCACATTTTGCATCCACATGCACGCGAATCTCACCGGAGGTCATTAATTCAGCATCTGCGATAGCCTTTACGATCTGCTGCTTATCTTCTTCTGAAAAAAATGACTTACCCATGACAAAAATAAAGCGACCGAAGTCGCTTTGATCTAATTAGAATTTAACTTCAGGTGCTTTTTCGCTTCCCTCTGCCGCTTTGAACGTTTCTTTCTTTGGGAAAGTTTGTGCATTTAAGAACATGCTATTAAAAAACCCGCGGATGTGAGAATTATATTTTTTTACAGTTTCATTGTAATCCGTCCGAGCCTTATTGATTCTATTTTCTGTTCCTTCCAATTGTGCTTGTAAAGCTCCAAAATTTTCCGTTGATCGGATTTGAGGATATGCTTCAAAAGCCAAATTTATTGCAGTATTGATCTCTTTTCCCATAAGTTCCATATCCTCAGGCGTTTTTGCTTTTACAATTCCGGCTCTGGCTTCTGTTACTCGGGTAAGAATGTCTTTTTCATTGGCAGCCGCACCTTTAACGGTTTCCACTAATTGAGGAACCAGATCCGCTCTGCGCTGATAAGCTGCACCCACATTTCCCCAGGATTCATCGACTGTTTCCTGCAAAGATATGGCTGTATTGTAGGTGTTCCGGTAAGCAAAGAACAAAATGAAAACCAATAAAACAATCGAACCAATAACAATATAAGATCTTTTCATTTGAATAATTATTTACACGAAATTAGGCATAAAATCGCCTTACCCTATGAGCATTAACAAAAAATGGGAACAGGTTAATAGGAAAATCACAGTGTAATTTTTTTCAGATCATCCTCAATATGGCAGTTATAAGCAAATTTATATTTCTAATCGCTATCCATTACAAGGTATAAACATTAGTTTTAGACCAATGAGAAGTCTGTTTTTTTTTCACAATTCGAAAAAGACCTTTCAAACAAAAAATTTAATTAATGGTTAAAACAGTTTTATATATTGCAACAAGTTTAGACGGCTTTATTGCACGAATAGACGGTAGTTTAGATTGGTTGTACGCTTTAACAAATCCGAATCAAATTGACCATGGGTATGGACAATTTTTAAGTGCAATCGGAACAACTGTAATGGGGAAAAATACCTACAACGAAATACTTGGCTTTGGAGTGGATTGGCCTTACATCGGAATGAACTCGTACGTTGTAACAACTGACAAAGACTTCAAATCAACCACCCCGGAAACGTTTATAGTTGACACCAACTTAACCGCGTTTGTAAATGACTTGAAGAAAAAAAATGAAAAAGATATTTGGCTCATAGGCGGCGGACAACTCATCGCATCATTCCTTGAGAACGAACTATTGGACAGAATGATTTTAACGCTAATTCCAACAATGATTGGAAAAGGTATTCCTTTGTTTCCAGAAATTGCCAAAGAAACATCTTGGACTTTGACCAATGTTGAAAGATTTGAAACAGGAGTCGTAAATTTAACCTATGACTTGTCTAATCGCAAAACGAAGCATTAATTAACGGATTAACAAATGAAAAATATTCAAACCGAAATTTTGATTCATGCAGACATTGCTAAAGTTTGGGATATTCTATTGAATTTTGATAACTACCCTAAATGGTATCCATTAATCACATCAATAAGCGGTGAACCAAAATTAGGCAACCGCTTGAAAGTATCTATAACACCTCCCGGAGGAAAGGGAATGACTTTTAAACCAAATATTTTGACTCTTGAATCTAAAAAAGAATTTAGATGGAAAGGTAAACTTGGTATCAACGGTATTTTTGACGGAGAACATTATTTCATTTTGGAATTACAGGAAAATGACAAGACCAAATTCATTCACGGTGAAAAATTCAGTGGACTTTTAGTTCCTTTATTAGGCAAAATACTGGATAAAACTCATAAAGGATTTCAGCTTATGAATGAATCGATAAAAAAGGAATGTGAAAGAAAATAACTACTGACAACTGCATTTGAGCAATATTGACTTGCCACAGAGTTTACCACATTCTCGGGACGCAACACAAGGCAACATCGACTGCACTCAAACCGTTGCCCCCAATGCTAAAAGACGATGACGAAAATATTTGCCATATTAATTTTCTTGGGACTTATGCAGACTAAATTTGGACAAATGACAACTGAAGAAGAAAAATCGCTTCAAACAATCCTGGATAGAACAGTAGACGGCAAAAAGGTGTTTGGGACATCTTTCGCAATTAAAAAAGACACATTGGTTTGGAACGGAGCATCGGGCAATTTGGCAATAGAACAACCTTATTTCATTGCAAGCACAACCAAATTATTTACGACTGCAATAATTCTAAAACTTAGTGAAGAAAGCAAGCTCAGTCTTGATGACAAAATCAGTAAATATATTGATAAATCAATTTTAACTGGACTGCACATTTACAAAGGGAAAGATTATTCAGAAGAACTCACTATTAAACACTTGCTTTCTCATACTTCAGGTCTGCCTGATTATTTCCAAGGCAAAGGAACAAGTGGTAAAAGTTTAGAAAATGAAATAACAGAAGGTAACGACCAATTTTGGACTTTTGATCAGGCAGTAGAAAGGACAAAAAAAATGACACCACTTTTTGCACCCGGGACAAAAGGGAAGGCAAACTATTACGATGCAAATTTCCAACTTTTAGGTAAAATCATTGAGAACATTACACATAAATCCTATAACGAAAATTGTAGCGAATTTATCATTTACCCACTTGGTTTGAAAAAGACCTATCTCTATCAAAACGCAACGGACAAAACACCAAAGACACTTAATTATAATAGCAATGAACTGAATATACCTCAAGCAATGACCTCTTTTGGGGCTGACGGTGGAATGGTTTCAACTTCCACAGATATGCTCATTTTTATTGAAGCATTTTTTAAAGGAAAGATATTCCCAAAAGAGTACATCAATGAATTGCAGGAATGGAATAAAATATTTTTTCCTATGAAATCAGGAATTGGGATTCACTTGTTTAAACTCCCTTGGATTTTTAACCCGACAGGTGCTGTTCCTTATTTCATCGGACATTCGGGACTTTCAGGAGCATTAGCATATTTTAGTCCAAAAGAAAATATTTTCGTAGTTGGGACAGTTAATCAAGTTGCACATCCTGATATTTCCTTTAAGACAATGATTAAACTAACTCAACAAATAATGAAAAAATAAGAAGTAATAGTGGTAACATGGATTTTGCATCTGGCATAATTATTAAGAATTTTGACTTATTGTATTTTTTTAGTCTAATTCGTCAAGCGTACGTTAGCAACAAATTATAGGGCTTTGTATAAGGACGATAACATCATGAAATGGCAAAACAAGAAAATTCAGGTTCATAGGTATTTAGCTGGACTATTCGGACGCGAAACCACAACTTTTGACTTGTTGGCCATTGTAATTGGTTCTTTATCATTTGCCACATTGACGCTTATACTGAAGTGGAATGCGAACATTTCAATCATTAAAATAATTATGCTTACAGTTCTCGCGCTCGACATTGCCGGTGGTGTTGTAGCGAACTTTACAGCAGGGACAACTAATTATTATGCTGAGTCTTCAAGAAAACGATACTTTTTTGTTCTTTTTCATCTCTTACAGCCATCTATTCTAATTTGGATCTTCCCAAATGAGTTAAGACCGATTTTGGTCATATCTATTTCTACGCTGATAAGCTCAATCGTTGTCTTGAATATAAATAAGCATTACACACAAAGAATAACAGCAATAACACTTTTACTCTTGAGCTTTATTTTATCAATACTTTTGAATTATTCCGATCCATTGTTACAAATAGTAATGCAGCTCTTTTCGATTAAACTCATTTTGGCTTTTAGTGTAAATTGGTCTTCAATTGACAACGATTAAACAAGAATAGAGAATAAAACAACGACCCGCTAGCATAATTTTGGCTACAATAACTTTTCAGTGATAACCAAAATCAAATACGAATTTTCAGCAAAGATTTGGCAACATTCAGCTCCGAATGGGTGGTATTTTGTATCTCTTCCCGTTGAATTGAGTAATGAAATAAGAGAAAATTTAAAGTGGCAAGAAGAAGGTTGGGGACGCCTAAAAGCAAGTGCAAAAATTGGAAATTCCGAGTGGAATACGGCCATTTGGTTCGATACAAAACACAGTACTTATTTACTACCAATAAAAGTTGACATCAGAAGGAAAGAAAAAATTGAATTGAATCAAATATTAGAACTATCAATATGGTTATAACCCTTTCAATTTTTAGGATTAAATTTCGGATTTGACATAAAATTCGTTTTTGATATGGATGATTCAATTGAAACATTTCTAAATTCCGTCAAATCACTTTGCCCCAAAGTAACAAAGGCCGAATTAGCCTATTTGGAAAGTGGCTTGACAGTTAGAGAAGTAAATACAAAGCATTTCTTCATTCACGCAAACACCATTCAAAAGGAGATTGGATTCATTTATTCCGGGCTCATACGGGCATTTTACATTGACCAGAACGGCAATGAAATTTCGGTAAACTTTTTCCGTGAAAATCACTATGCTACGCATTATCCCGCTTTCATCACACAAAAACCCAGTAAGTACTATTTTCAATGCATCGAACCAACCACAATTGTCATGGTTTCATACAAACACATTCAGGAAGGATATGAACAATTCCCCATTTTTGAGCGCTATGGAAGACTCGTTGCCGAAGAAGTTTTGAAAATGCAACAAAAACGAATCGAAAGTTTTCTTTTTGAAAACGCCGAAACCCGATATCTCGAATTTGTGCAAGAAAATCCTGATCTTTTTAATCGCGTTTCCCTGTCTCATTTGGCATCCTTTCTCGGAATAGAAAGACAATCTCTAACCCGCATCCGAAAAAAACTGATACAAAACTCATTTTGACACATTTGTGTCAGGTATTAGTTGACCATCCTTCCGACTTTTACATTGTCATTATATCAAGGTAAAATGAAAGAAATCGCCATAATAACGGGAGCGTCATCAGGAATCGGTTACGAGTTATCAGTACTTTTCGCTAAAGACAAAAAAGATATTCTAATTGTCGCTCGAGATGAACAAAAACTCGTGAGTATAAAGAATTCCATCGAACAAGAGTATAAAACCAACGTTCATATCGTTGCCACCGACTTATCGAAATCGGAAGGAATCAACGTAATTCTCGATAAAGTAAAAACCAACAATTGGCTTGTTACAGATTTGGTAAACAATGCCGGTTTTGGAGAATACGGACAATTCATTGATCGGAAAATGGAGAAGTATTGTGAAATGATTAATTTAAACATTTTGAGTTTGACGGAATTAAGTTATCATTTTGGAAAAGAAATGGTAAAACGTGGAAAAGGCAGAATCTTGAATGTTGCTTCTATGGCGGGCTTGCAGCCAGATCCAAACTTTGCTGTTTACGGTGCGACGAAAGCTTATGTAATTAATTTGACTGAGGCTATTCACAAAGAATTTGAAAATACAGGTGTTACGGTGACCGTTCTATCTCCCGGTGCAACCGAGTCTAATTTTATGGAGCGCGCCGATATGAACAATGCCAAATTATATTCAAAAGGAGTAATGTCCTCAAAACAAGTAGCTTTGGTAGGTTACCAAGGAATGATGAAAGGAAAACTCCATGTCATTCCAGGATTCAAAAATAAGCTTTTAGGTTTTTTATCGGGAATAACACCTTCCAGAAAATTGAGATTGAAAATTGCAGCAAAAGTAATGGCGGCGAAATAATATTTTTTTTGGATTCCATTTATCTTTTACACATTCAAAACCTAATTTAGAATAACAGAATGAGCTAACTTTGTTGTATGTCCGAACACTTTTTCTTCTACCTTGGACTTTCGTTCTTAACATTGCATGAAATGGATGCAATTCGTTGCAGAGAATGGCGAATTTTTCCCGGACTTTCATTACTCAGTGACAGTATAGGCCAAGTATTATTTGTATTTGCTCATCTTCCTTTATTCTACTTTGTTTTTTGGCAACTCACATACAGCCAAGATATTGAAGCATTTATGAAAGGGTTCAATATTTTTATGATCGTTCATTTGCTTCTTCATATTCTATTTTTGAACCACAAAAACAACGAATTTAAAGATTGGATTTCCTGGTCCATACTTATTGGTTCTGGTCTTTGCGGTATAATTGACTTAATGAACTAGAAGGCTGAAGTTTTTAATAAAAGCAATTCATTTCGAAACATTTGTTACTAATGAATTTATGAAAGATTAAATAAAGGGACATGACAACACTTACAGAATATATCAATCAAATTGTCAATTTGACAACAGAGGAAAAATCGGCGATAGAACAGGCCTACAGCACAATTGAAATAGCAAAAGGCGACTTATGGGTTCAACAAGGTAAGATCTGCGACCAAGTTGGATTTGTGGTCTCAGGTAAACTCCGAAACTTCTACATAGACGGCACAGGAAACGAGGTTACTTGTTATTTCGTATCGCCTGAAAATTTCATTTCGTCCTTCACTAGCTTTTTGACCAATACGCCGGCATACGAAAATATTTCGGCATTGGAAGATAGCGTATTACGCGTAATTTCTAAAAAAGACCTGGAAGAATTATGTGAACGGGTACCGAAAATGCAAATATTTAGAAGGGTCATTGCCGAGAACCTTTTCATCACCATGGAAAAAAGAATATTCATGCTCCAGTCCCAATCAGCTCATGAACGGTATGAAAACATGTTGAGAAATAATCCTGATATCATTCTGAGTGTGCCTCTTCAATACACCGCTTCTTTTTTAGGAATCACACCTCAGCATCTCAGTCGATTA
>JBIKYP010000132.1:0-3008 GCA_044355195.1 Crocinitomicaceae bacterium
ACCAATAGGCTAATAGTCTGCTTTCAAACGACTATGCTCCAGCTTATAAAATCGTTACTTAAATAGTTGTCCAATTAACTGACAGTACCAGCATCTTATTTTTTGATAATTATCGTTCCCTCATTATTCTCAAAACTGACAATGACTTTTGCTGATTGACCCCAATTTTGATCAGCACAGTATTTTTCTGCTTGCTCAATAAATTTATTTTTTTGTTCTTCAAGAACATCCTTAAAAACCATCATAACTTCAATACCATCACAATAATTTCCACCACTAATATCGGATTTAGAATAATCAATTTCTTTAGGGATAAATTTGGACAAATCAAGTTGTATTTGTTCAAAAGAAAGTTGTTTTTCACTTTTTATTATACCTAATGTAGTCTTCTTTTTGCCTATATTCTCTTGTTGTTTTTTATCAAGTTTATTTTTTAAAGGAAGTAACGCCTGATAAATGAAATAACCAATAACACCAGCAATTCCAGCAATAATTATTTGATCCATGATATTTTTATTTTTCTAATTCTTTGATTCGTTTATTTATTTCTTCTGCTCTCCTTAAAATTGGTTCTTGTTGTTTTGTATACTCTATAACATCACCTTCACACCGGACACCTGATTCTTTCTGTCTATATTGTAGTTCATTGAGTTCCCTTTGTAGATTATCTCTTTCTTTTTTAAGTTTTGATAATTCACTTTCGCAAGAAAAGAACAAGAAGATTGAAAAGATGGTTAGATATTTCCGCATAATATTGATTTTTTATTCGTTTAATCTTTGAACAGTTATAAAACAGTTGTAGTGATCTGTAAATCTAAGTAAAACCAACCATATTTAATGTATATACATAACTTTATAAAAACATTTTAAAAGCGACTTGCCTACATGTCAGGAGCTACGGATGAAGAGTTATTAAAATTACCTTTGCAAACCTCGTGCGCATCGAATTTGATTACCTGGCTTTTAATGAAGCTCCAGAGGAGTATGTACCCAGGAAGCATCAATAAATAATGTCCCCTCCCTTACTCCCTCCCCAAGGTGGGAAACGCGACTTCCCCCGCTGGAGGGGGACAGAGGGGGAGGATTTATTTCAAACTCGATCAGCACAGCTGTCATACCTCTCACATCCCTACCTACTCCAGGCTTCAAAGGCCTTACGCTGATGCATATTGGGTTCGGAAACGGGATAAATGGTGTACTCCATATAGAAATTGCGTTGCACTTCAGGAAGATTTATTTCCAATAGACGTCCGGCACGCTTTACAGTGAACGTTTTTTCATTCTCATCGAAATACGTACACCATTTCTCCATGTCTCCAGCAAAGGTGTAACTATTCAATGCGATGAGTTCATCAACGAGCATCAAACCTCCCAGTTGTGCCGGTCCACCCGGATACATAGCAACTACTAAAGCGCTGTTTCCGTTCGCTTGCACTTTCATTCCCAGTCGTGATGCGGCATAGGAGGACAACGGCGCATGATTTAACGCTAACCCCAAATACTCCAACGCCTCCGTCAAAATAGCTTCATAGGGTGACGTACCGTTAATGTAGTTTTTGAAAAAATCGTCGAAGGAATGTCCGCACAAAGCTTCAAGCTCAGCTTTATAATCGACTTCCGACACCCCCTTTCCATGTAACGCATAATTGAAATACAAACGCTTCATCACCTCATCCAATCCGTATTTATTGGCGGTAGCCTTTAATATCTTAACATCTGTTACAAAAGCCAGTAAGCACCCTTCAGTATAAATTGAAACCTTTCTGCCCGGAACACCCGGAACATAGCCATCGAGCCAGGTATCAAATGAAGATTCCGCTACAGAAGAGTTGAAGCGAGCCGGATTATCGAAGTGTTTCTGGAACTGCGACGTCAACTCATTAAGGTATTGTGGCAAATCGAAGACTCCGCTTTTTAAGAGAAACAGGTCGCCCATGTAGGTGGTGATGCCCTCATAAATATATCCAAGTCCAGAATAATTTTCTCTGGAGAAATCGTAGGGTTGCATTTCGATCGGACGTATCGCTTTTACATTCCACGAATGGTAGAGTTCGTGAGAGGATACACCTAATAACTCTTTGTATAAGGAACCAAACACCTCATACGACGGACCAAGGGTAATCACCGTTGAACGCTTGTGCTCTACACCATGATATGCCTTATAGGGAAGAATTTGAAACAGAAAATGATATTCTGAAACCGGAAATTCAATAAACTTCTCGATCTGTTTGTCAGTGAAGAACTTAAAGTCTCTAAGCAAGCGTTCCCAATCCGGCTTTACCTCACCATTAAACCAAAGGTGGAATATCGTTTCACCCGAAACATAAACTTCATGAAGCAACCTTTCCGAACAGATAAAAGGTGAATCAGCAAGTTCATCAAAATTGTCGGCATATAAATTCATGTCCTCCCGCCTCATTGAACCAGCTATTATCCAACTATCCGGAATCAAAAGTTTTAAACATACATTTTCCCTAAACTGTTCATCTGTATATATACAACAATTTACAGGATTCACATAGAGCTGATCTGGAGATAAAAAAGTTGACCCAGCATTCAATTCCGAAGCATAATAGCAATACTCTACGCGGATTGTATCAGTGTTAGACGTATCCACAAGCCACGCATCTTTTGACGTTTTACGCACATCAATACGCTTGTTCTGATCATTGAATACTTTAAAACTCTTGATGTTCTTTGCAAAATTGCCGAGTTCGTATCGACCGGGTCGCCAAGCAGGAATTCGAATAGTCGTTTCATCAGCAGAAGTATTAAAAATAGCAGTTATTGATATATACTGCTGATTGGGGTTATCGATAGAAAAAGTATAATTAACCATAGTTTAAGGATCATAACCAAAAGTTGGGGACAAAAGTATCTATTCTATTCATAACAAACTCTCGCTTATTTACCATCCTTTTTTGCCAAAGCAGTGCTTCGACCATGCTCAGCACCCCCTTGATTATATGTTTTTCTCACATTTCTAAAGGCGTTTCCTTTGGATCAGT
>JBIKYP010000091.1:0-8687 GCA_044355195.1 Crocinitomicaceae bacterium
TCAAGACGAATTTCCTTGTAGATAAGGCTCTAATGGATGATTTCTTCACTTATGTCTCGAAAGAAAACAAAGATTGGAAAATGAATGCTGAACAATACAAGATTAGTGAAAAACTGCTAAAATTGAGAATTAAAGCTGTACTTGCCCAGGATCTTTGGGGATATGATGAATTCTACCAAATTTATAACGATACAAATGAAATTCTCCAGAAGGCCATTGAAACCATAGAGAATGGTGATTATCAAAAAGCCAAATTGGATAGAAAAAAATAATTCTTGTCATTAAATTTGTCACCAATTCCGATCAATGAAAACACTGATTTACATCCTATTTTCTTTGCTCTTTTTGTACTCTTGTCATGTAAAATCTGACGAGAATGAATCTGAAATTCATTCAACCATTGCAGCAGATGGAAATTCAGAAGCAGAACTTCGGGAAACACTTAAGGAAATTGAAAAAGAGGAAGAGGAATTGAAAAAATCACTGACTTCCATGAGTTTTGACAAAATTCATTTCAATTTTGGTAAATTAAAAGAGGACACGGACAACAAGGTTTCCTATATCGTCAGCAACACCGGGAAAAATCCATTAATCATTGATAAAGTTGATGTTAGTTGTGGATGTACGACTGCTAAAAAGCCTGAAAAACCAATACCTCCGGGAAAATCGGATGTTATTTCTGTGATTTTCCACCCGAAGCCGGGTCAATTTGGTGAACAAAAGAAAACAGTTACTGTAACAGCTAATACAGACCCCAAGATTGTCGTATTGAATTTTGAGGCATTTGTTGAAAAATAATTTATGTTGTTAGATCATTGGGTGATGAATCGTGAAGTTAATTGTTTTCGTTATTATTAAGTTACGATTCACCTAACTATATCACTCATTATAGAATAAATCATAAAATTTATCTTTTATATGTCGTTGGCTAAAATTGGCTGATGCCTGTGCAGCAATTTCATTATTCTTATATGGAGTGGAAAGTACTTTCCGAATTCCTTCTTTCCAACTATCAATCGTGTCATCGCACAATATACCATTTCTGGCATTAATTACAGAAGGAAGAACTCCTACCTTACTGGCAATAACCGGTAAACCGCACATAAGCGCTTCAATAGAAACAATAGAAAAGGTTTCAAAATCTGAACCATGCAAAAAGATATTTGACGATTGAAATAAATTTGCAAGACTCTTATTTTGAACAGCTCCAGTATAATTAATTGGGAAATTCAAATCCATCTTTCTTATTATTTGCAATTGAGGACCTTCCCCAACTAGGGTGAGTTCAAAATTCAAATTGGGGTCTTCCTTTTTTATTTCTTGAAGTGCCTTTATGAAGAGAAAGGGATTCTTTGGTTTTCTCCAGTTAGCAACTGCGATAAACCGAAACGTTTCAGAACTTTGCATCTTGTCTAGGTATTTGAATTGAGACCCAATCACATTTGGGATAACTACTATTTTTTTAAACTGCAGTATTGCAATCAACTCCTTCTCCAATAACTCCGAGACTACTACAAGTTGATTAGTTTCTTTCAACGCAAGAACACCTTTCTTTCGCAGAATATTTCGAGACAAAAACCTTCTAGCCCCAGACCAATGCTCTATGTGAATATGCTTCAATTGATACATATGTTTCAGCCAGTTCCCTAGGATTCCAGACGGAAATAACACATTTGAAACAACAAAATCATATTCCTTAAGATTTATCTTATGTAAACTCAAAACTTTCTTCAGAACCCATTTTTGAATAAAAATCAAGTAATAAATGAGTTTATATGCAAATGAGTGAATATGAACATGGAATACATCCAGGTCATTTTCGTCTTTAACTCTATTGTGTTCGATTGAAAAAAAATTTCTTGATGCAAGAAACTGAAAATCTATGACCAATACTTCTGATATTGAATTTATCACGAGTGCATGATTTCGAATAAAAATCCCTTTATGAGAACTGTTCGAAGGATACCAATTTGTGAGAAAAACAACCTTCTTTTTTGGATGCATCTATTCAGGTTTGTGATGATTACAAATGAAAACTACATTGCTAAATTTATCAAACTGGACAATCGGAAATATTTTTCCCCTGAACAATCTATATGCCTGGTATCCCATCGGACTTAAAAAATTTAACACATCAGAAATCTCATAACCGGCCTCATTAAACGTTTCTTCATTCATTTCAATAATCAAAAGAGGTTTGAAATTTTCGAGTGAGTGTTTCATTCCTTGTAATACATAAAACTCTGCGCCTTCTACATCGATTTTTACGACATCCAATCTTGTTAACTCCTCCAGAAATTCATGATCGAAAACTTTTAGATTTATCGTCTCTTCAACTTGTGATCTAAATTCACTTTTATACAATGTAGAAAGACCCTCATGCAAACCTGAATGTAAGGAAGTATCAAAAGAAGTGTAAACATCCATTTTAGAAACTTCGTGATACAATCCATAGTTTATTATTTTCAAATTATGAAAGTTGTTCAAACTTTGATTTTTTTTGAGTAAACCAAGTTGATAGGATGTCGGTTCAAAAGCATAAACTTGCCCGTTAGTTAACTGTGATGCCGCGAATAAGGCAAATTCTCCTTGATTAGCACCTACATCGACAAATACCATATCACTTTTGAGATATTTCCTTAAAAATAATAGTTCATTGATGTGATGAAAACCACACCAATAAATACTTCCACCCATGTAGCTATTTTTATCGACCATCATGCGAATAGAGCCCATAAAATTAGGAATGACGATAAACTCTCGTTTCGAAGAGACCTTTATAGATTTTAATTTTCTTGAAAACCTAACCAAAAGCATGGCAGGCAGATAATACATCCGACGGGTAATCATCGGATACAATATTCTTCGAAAAATGGTAGGTAACATTAGGATCGCTTGATAATCGCGGAATAAAACATCGCACCTATTAATGAAATGATAATCAATATGCCAATCAATGCAAAATTATTCGATTTACGAAATCGTGGCAGATCGAAAGAAAACTCCAATTTATGTTTTCCACTTTTAATTTCCAGTCCGCGGAGTAAGTAATTTACTTTAAGAATCGGAACTTCCTTTCCATCGATCTTGGCTGTCCAACCATCGGGATAATAGATCTCTGAAAATACGGCCAACTGATTCCCACGGCAATCAGCATCATAGGTTATTTTATTTGGAGCATAAGAAGTCATTTCGATAGAACCAACCCCAGAGAACGAACGCTTTTGGAGTTTAGTAGCCTCGCTGGACAGCATCACTGCTTCATCTGCCGGTTTAAATTCATCCAACACCTTAATCTCTACCAATTTTTTAAATGAATTCAACGAATCGATTGCCATGGTGCCGGCAGGAATCAAATTCGTCTTACCATTCACATCCATCACCCACAAAGCAAGCGATCCTTTCGTCATACCATTGGAAAGTGGAACATCCATTGTATCCTTTCCATTTAGTAGATACTGAAGTTTTTCTGATCCATAAGCCGTTACACTTTTTACCTGTTGACGATTAACCAGGAAGATTCCTTCACCTATATTTTTCATTTCGAATGTGTTCCCCAACGCAAGGATCTCATCGTTTGGCGTATTTTTCACCTTCACAGAACGCACAAACCACGCATTGCCCATCGCTGTAGGATTCGGACGAAGCGATTCGTCCTGAATGAAATACTTGACATTTAACATGTCCATGACCTTGTTATTCATCCGTGAAATCTGGAAATCGAACAAATTCTGAATATTTCGAAGCTTCGCTCCATGGTATCCTCCCAGCGATTTGTGGAAGTAAGATGCACGAGTACTGTTCCATGCTCCGTTTAGGTCAAATACACGGTAATTCGTCGCCATATTCAAGGCCTGAAATCTCGCTGCATCAATAACGCGTCTTTTATCTGAACCGGTATATTCGAGATCGTTTGCCAGTTTTGCACCGTTACTCTCCCCTTTATCCACAGCTTGTTTCACTTTAGGATCCATGGTTTCCATTTCCATGATCTGAAGGTCAGCCTTTTCGGGAGCCAACGGATATTCCGTCACTGAAGCAGATACCCAGTACTTTAAATTACCACGGTCATCTTCTGCAGAACTCAAATAGTTCTGGTCGACAGGAATAAAATCGATCATGACAAGTAACCCCAATCCACCTAAGATCAAAGGCGTTGGAATGGTCGTGTAAAATACTAAACCTACCAACGCGATCGCAAGTAAGGCAAAGATCAGTGATCGGTTCATCGAAGAATTGAAAATATCCGCGCGTGCTCCTTTCATTAATTCGTATTGCTCGGTCGACTGCTCCACCTGTGCATCCACAAATTGTTTCAATTGTTGAGGATCGTTGACGTTCACTCCGTAATTGGATGCGAGCACCTGAGGATCAACCTGACTAATCTGCTCCATGACTTGCTGTGGAATCTGATTTACTCGATCTAACTCGGCAAGAGAAGTATAATTATCTCCTAATCCAACAATTTTAACTCCTATTAGAAATAAAAAGAATACAGCGGAAATTATGAGAAAATGCTTTTTGTTCTCTTTGATCTGGTCACGTTCATCATACAAACGTTGCAACAAAAGCATTCCGATCAATGGTACACACAACTCGATCAAAACCAGGATAATAGTAACTGTTCTGAACTTATTGTATCCGGGAACATGCTCAATAAAGAAGTCGGTCAATCCCATCATGTTCTTACCCCAGGAAAGCATCAAAGCAAGGATGGAAACGCCCAGATACACCCATTTGGAACCGTCTTTTATGAAGATCATTCCCAAGGCTACCAGAAACAACATCACTACACCAACATAAACCGGCCCGGAGGTAATTGGTTGTTCTCCCCAATAGACTGGATAAGGCGCGTTTAAAATAGCATTGATATCCTTTTGAGACCTATCGGAATTTTCAATGAGTTCCTTGAAGGGCGTATCGTTGATTCCAACCGAAGCAGAACCTTTGACATACGGGGAAATCAGTGTAAACGATTCATCTACACCGTAACTCCAGTTGGTAATGTAATCTTTATCCAGTCCTTCCGTATTCTTGGTCGCCTTTTGACCGTCAGGTTGAATCGTTATGTCGTTTCCGCCGCGGATCGTGTACTTTGAATAATCATTTGTAAGGGCAATGTTTCCGTAGTTTATAAAAACAGCCAGAATATATGCTCCCAACACAGCGCCGGAAGTAATCGCAAATTGCCTGATCGCTTTTGAACGAAGTGCTCGAATGAATTCATAAACACCTAAGCTTCCAAGAACAAAAGCAAAATAATACGTTACCTGCAAATGGTTACTGGCAATTTCAAAACTCATGAACAGCGCAGAAAGGATCGCTCCCCACTTCCAGTTCGATCGATAGGCCATAATAAACGCGCCCAGCACCGGAGCCATAAAAGCAACCGTAATCGCTTTTGAATTGTGACCCGCCTGCAAAATCACGATCTCATACGTAGCAAAAGCAAAGGCAATCGCACCTATAAATCCGATCAACGGACGAATGCGCAGACACAAGGCCAAAATGTAAAATCCAAGCAAGTGAAGAAAAAGAATTCCGGAAGGAACACCAAACACTCCAACAAACCACATCGTTCCTCTTTGAAACAGATTCATGGAATACAAGGTGGATATCTGAATTGCAGGCATACCACCAAACATGGAATTTGTCCATAAGGGTTCCTGCCCAGTTTGTTCACGAAACGTTTTTATTTCCTGTGACATGCCGATGTGCTGTTCAATATCGTGTTGCTTCAGATGATATCCGTCATATTCAGGAGAGAAATAAACGTACATGATAATGAGAAATGAGCCAACGACTGCAAAATGAGGCCAGTTTCTTTCAAAAAATTGCTTCATAGAATTAAATTTGTGATTTTAATTAATTTCTTCATATTCAATATCCTCGGCATTGGATTCCGATTTTCTATTTTTGCCGGTTACGCCCAAAATGTTGACTTTTCCGAAATTTCTTAGTTTTTTTGCCCTTTCATCCTCGAAAGCGCGTTTGTTTCTGTTTAAACGTCTTTCGTCATCCATATTGCGCTTGGCCATCATGACTTGCCCTAAAAACCGAAGGAGCACAAAGGCTCCTAGGGTTATCAGTATGGTCTTAAATAGACCTGTTATACTAGCAGTAACAAGCATTATTTTGAAAGGTGCATGTTACGTTCTGAATAGATCTTCGTGAAGAAAGGATCTTTCAAATTCTTAATGAATCGAATGGCTTCACCTGTTGATTTCATTTCAGGTCCCAACTCCTTTTTCACATCAGGGAATTTCTCGTAAGAGAACACCGGAATTTTAATTGCGTATCCCTCTTTGCGCGGGTTGAAGTAGAAATCCTTCACTTTCTTCTCACCGAGCATCACTTTCGTTGCGTAATTCACATATGGCTCATCATACGCTTTCGCGATGAAAGGAACCGTGCGTGAAGCTCTCGGATTGGCCTCGATTACATATACTTTATCGTCTTTGATTGCAAACTGAATATTGATCAAACCTACCGTTTTGAGTTCAACAGCAATCTTTTTCGTGATATCCTCGATCTGCTGCATGACGAAGTCTCCAAGATTATAAGGAGGAAGTACAGCATACGAATCTCCGGAGTGAATTCCGGCAGGTTCAATGTGCTGCATGATTCCAATGATATAAACATGTTCTCCATCACAAATAGCATCTGCTTCTGCCTCAATTGCACCGCCGAGGAAATGATCGAGAAGGATCTGGTTACTTCCCATTTCGTTAATGATGTCTACGACGTGGTGCTCCAATTCCTCTTTATTGATGACGATCTTCATTTTCTGTCCACCCAAAACATACGATGGACGAACCAACAATGGGAATCCTAATTCATCTGCGAGTTCAAGCGCTTGTTCAGCACTTTCCACCACCCCGTATTTCGGGAAAGGAATATTGTTTTGCTCCAGCACTTTCGAGAATCTACCCCGGTCTTCAGCCAGGTCAAGTGCTTCGAAACTGGTGCCAATAATCTTGATTCCGTAACGCTCAAGTTTTTCTGCAAGCTTTAAAGCTGTTTGTCCACCCAATTGAACGATTACCCCTTCCGGCTTCTCGTGCTGAATAATATCGTAAATGTGCTCCCAGAATACCGGCTCAAAGTATAATTTGTCTGCCGTATCAAAGTCTGTTGAAACCGTTTCCGGGTTACAGTTGATCATGATCGTTTCATAACCGCATTCTTTAGCTGCAAGAACTCCATGTACGCAACTGTAGTCGAATTCAATTCCCTGACCAATACGATTCGGTCCGGAACCAAGAACAACAACTTTCTTTTTGTCTGAACGCACACTTTCATTTTCATACTCAAACGTGGAGTAATAGTAAGGTGTTTGCGCCTCAAATTCAGCCGCGCAGGTATCCACCAGCTTGTATATACGTTGAATACCTAACTCCTGTCGTTTCTTGTACACTTCCGATTCCAGACAACGCAACATATGTGCAACTTGTCGATCCGCATAGCCTTTTTGTTTAGCCTCAAAAAGCAATTCTTTCGGGATATTCTCCAGATGGTATTTTTCCATCCTGCGCTCCAGTTTGATCAAATCTTCGATCTGTTTCAGGAACCAGATATCGATCTTTGTTTTTTCAACGATCGTTTTGAAAGGAATACCGAGCTTGATTGCATCATAGATATGGAACAAACGGTTCCAGCTTGGGTGCTCCAAACTGTATAAAATATCATTTTGGTTGGTCAACTCGCGTCCGTCGGCTCCCAAACCATTTCGATTGATCTCTAACGATTGACATGCCTTCTGGAGAGCCTCCTGGAAAGAACGTCCAATACCCATGACTTCCCCAACGGACTTCATCTGTAAGCCAACCTGACGGTTCGTTCCAGGGAATTTATTAAAGTTCCAACGCGGGATCTTCACAATGACGTAGTCGAGTGTCGGTTCAAATAACGCCGAAGTTGTTCCCGTGATCTGGTTGCTCAATTCATCCAAATGGTAACCAATTGCCAGTTTCGAAGCGATCTTAGCAATTGGATAACCAGTTGCTTTAGATGCCAACGCTGAAGAACGTGAAACACGTGGATTGATCTCAATGGCGATAATATCTTCTTTGTCGTCAGGAGAAACAGCAAACTGAACGTTACAACCACCTGCAAAATTTCCGATCGAACGCATCATTTTAATGGCCATATCCCGCATCTTCTGGAACGTTGTATCCGATAGGGTCATAGCAGGAGCAACAGTAATAGAGTCCCCCGTATGTATGCCCATTGGGTCAAAGTTTTCTATAGAGCAGATAATCACTACATTGTCGTTGGCATCACGAAGCAATTCCAATTCGTATTCTTTCCAACCGATCAAGGCTTTATCGATCATAACCTCATGAATCGGAGAAAGTTGTAAGCCTCGTTCTAATAAATTGTCAAATTCCTTCGGATCATAAAGAATTGAAGCTCCGGAACCTCCCAGCGTGTAGGACGGTCGAATACACAATGGAAATCCAAATTCCTGGGCAATCTCCTTCCCTTCCAAAAACGACTTCGCTGTTTTCTGCGGAGCCATCGGCACACCAATCTCTATCATGAGATCCCTGAACGCTTCACGATTTTCAGTGATCTCTATTGCGTTGATGTCCACACCAATGATCCTGACCCCATATTCTTCCCATATCCCCATTTCGTCACACTTGATGCACAAGTTAAGAGCAGTCTGCCCACCCATGGTCGGC
>JBIKYP010000077.1:0-10849 GCA_044355195.1 Crocinitomicaceae bacterium
ACAAAGCCGAAGATCTAACCATTAAAAAATTGACGCATGGCAACCCAACAATGAAGGCTAAGTTCGATGAGTTGAAGGGAGGGGAATAGAATAAATTCTCTCTCGCCCTTCGTTTATGTGTTCAATAGCTTTCGGTAACCAATAGAAAATCGTATCTTTAACTTTACGACCATGAAATTCGGCTTCCGCATACCATCCCTAACCAAACGAATTGCAGCACGCAAATCGTGGAAACGAGTTGTACGCCACAATTTAGGTTTCAAAGCACCAAAAGGTTTTGGGTGGTTTACAGATCCAAAGAAAGCAGCATACAATAAAGTCTATAATAAAACTTCTAGAGGTTGTATGGTAAACATCCTTTTATTGGTTTTATTGGGTGCCCTCACATTTTCCATTCCTTCCTGCGATTTCAAAAAATCAGATAAAGCAGGCGGTGTTTACGTAAAGCCAACCATAACAAGAACTGGAAAATTTAGAAAAGGACACGTGCGTAAAAATGTAAGCACTGATAAAAACGCAATCAAAAACCAAAACCGTTCACGGTATTACTATCATACCAGGGGGAAGTATAGAAGAAAGTAGTTATAAATTATGGGATTAAAAATACGCCTAATTAATGTAATGGAATCAACACCTAAATTTAATCAACTATGTTTTTCGATAGAAATTTAACCACACATTGTCACCACGTTAATCGTGGTTCAAATTACAGGACTATTACTCACCAATAAAAACAACCCATGAACGAAATCATTTGTCCTCATTGCAAAAAAGCCTTCAAAATAGATGAAGCAGGTTATGCCGACATCCTAAAGCAGGTGCGAGATCATCAATTTGAAGACGAGTTGAAACAACGCCTGGATATTGCGCAAAGCGAAAAGGAAAATGCCGTGAAGCTGGCCGAAGCTAACTTGAGGAACTTGCTCCAAAATGAATTGGCTAACAAGGAAAAAGAGATTATTGAGCTTAAGTCGAAAAGCGAAAGCTACCTGACGGAAAGAATGGCAGCCAAAGATGCGTCTATTTTAGAATTAAAAGCCAGGCTGGAAAATGCTGAAATGGAGAAAAAACTGAGCGTTTCTGAATCCATCAAGGCCATCGAAAAGGAACGGGATCAATTACTTAGCAAATTAAAAAATAAAGAGACCGAGGCCAAATTGCTCGAAAAATCATTGAATGAAAAATTTCAAAACGACCTCAAAACAAAAGATGACATCATCAAAATGAAAGACGAGGAGATCGCGCTGCGGAAGGACATGAAATTGAAATTATCCACCAAAATGATCGGTGAGACCCTTGAGCAGCATTGCGAGATCGAATTCAACAAACTACGCGCCACAGCATTTCCGAATGCCTACTTCGAGAAGGACAATGATTCCAAGTCTGGGAGTAAAGGTGATTTCATTTTTCGAGAGGCTGACGGTGCAGGCAATGAGATCATTAGCATCATGTTCGAAATGAAGAACGAAGGAGATGAGACAGCCACAAAAAAACGAAATGAAGATTTCTTGAAGGAACTCGACAAAGATCGTTCGGAAAAGAACTGCGAATACGCGGTATTGGTAACCTTACTCGAATCCGATAATGAATTGTACAACTCCGGCATCGTCGACGTTTCCTATAAGTATCCCAAAATGTACGTGGTGCGACCACAATTCTTTATTCCCATCATCACATTGTTGCGAAATGCGGCACTAAATTCCCTGAAATACAAGGCCGAACTGGCCCTGATGCGCAACCAGAATATCGACATCACCAACTTTGAAGATAAGATCAACGCCTTTAAAGATGGGTTTGCCAAAAATTATGAGTTAGCCAGTAGAAAATTCCAGACTGCCATTGAGGAGATTGATAAAACGATCATTCACCTTCAAAAAACAAAGGAGGCTTTACTTTCTTCTGAGAATAATTTACGATTAGCAAACAACAAAGCCGAAGATCTAACCATTAAAAAATTGACGCATGGCAACCCAACAATGAAGGCTAAGTTCGATGAGTTGAAGGGAGGAGAAGCTTAGATTCGAACCTTTAACTACCAATAGACGAACGGTGTTGATGTTCATCAAATCCGATTCTTCTTATCTCTTGACCGACTTCGCTCGAGGCTCTAGTCTAGTGCACACGTTTGAAGATGGACTTATCGAGTTTATGAAACTGTTAGCTGATGCACTTGGCTTGATCGTGTTTCTGATCATTAAAATCTTATGTTCCACAATACGTTTGGTAGGATCCTTCGAATTCCTTTTCAGGTGGGCTAGTAAACTTGTAGTATTCCTCGTTGTATTTATAAGGATTTTTCAATACCTCCAACAGATTTAAAAAATCTGACATATCCCCGATCGAAGCTAGGCTCAAAGCTTCCTCAACAAGATGGTTTCTCGGAATATAAACAGGATTATTTGCCGACATAATTTGCTTATTCGCATGTGTCTTGTCCCATTGTTCTTTCCACAGTTTCATTTCAGGATATTCGAAAGGGGATGAGGAAAATGAGATATCGTAGCTTAACTCTGCAAAGGTATTTGTATAGTCCAATTGATGTTTTTCCATCAATCTCAACAACTCATTTATCAACTGTATATTGCGGGGAGTCTTTTCTTTCCATCCCAGTTTACTGAGCATCATATTCGTGTAGGCTTCTTGCCAGGAAGCATCAAATGTTTCAAATAGTTCTTTTGCTCTATCCATGGCCTTTTCCGAGTTGTTGTCTAACAAGGGTAGTATGCTTTCTAAAAAACGAGCCATGTTCCATTTTAAAACGGACGCCTGATGGCCAAAAGCGTAACGTCCTTCGGTATCAATAGAGCTAAATACCTTATTGGGATCATACCTATTTATGAAGGCACAGGGACCGAAGTCAAATGTTTCACCACTGATTGAGGTATTATCGGTGTTCATGACGCCATGAACAAACCCTACGCGCGTCCAATGGCAAATCAAACTAATTTGTTGCTCAACTACTTGAAGATAAAAAGATTCAATCGGCCTGACATCATTCTTAATGTTCGGATACAGCCGTTCAATGGTGTAATCCAGAAGCACTCGTAATTCATCAATAGAACAAAATTGACTTGCAAATTCAAACGTACCAACACGTAGGTGACTTTTCATTACTCGAGTAAGCACAGCTCCATCGTGCTTGGTTTCCCTGTAGACATCATTTCCTGTCTTTATAATCGCCAGACTTCTTGAGCTTGGAATTCCCAAATGATGCATTGCTTCACTGATAAGAAATTCACGCAACATGGATTTTAAGGTTGCTCTTCCGTCCCCTCTTCGCGAGTAACGAGTGGGACCTGCACCTTTTAAGTGAATATCGAATCTCTCGTTATCTCCTGTGAGATGCTCTCCGAGTAGAATGGCTCGTCCATCACCTAACACAGTAAAATGTCCAAACTGATGTCCGGCATAGGCTTGGGCAAAGGGAACAGAAGCTTCATGAATGTTATTTCCAACAAGAATCTGTTTTAGTTCTTCCTCATCAGAATGATCAATATTCAATTCATGAAACAATGTTTTATTCCATACAACTACCTCAGGGGCAGTAGCTCGCTCGGGAGTTTCTTTGCTGTAAAAATTTTGCGGCAAGTTGAGGTATGAATTATCAAATCGAAACATATCTCAATATATCAGTTTAAAAACTTAAGTTTCTGTAAGTAATGAATTCCAAAACGACAACACTAATTTAAGTTTTATAAACATTATTAATGAGTCACAAAGCATTTTTGTTTAAATTCCGTTTTTAAAATTTAGGAAATTAAGATCCAGGATTATATTGGTGCTTTAATGACCAAGTGATAATGAGTCAAATGTTCATCGAAACCACAATGATATTGGGTTTATGAATTTAGAAAAGTAAATACGTATTAAAGTTATACCAAAAAGGCATCTAAGGTTTCAAACATAATTCCTAACTTTGACAAGTTACTTGATTTCAATTTATTGAATTATGAAAAATCAATACTATCTATTACTATTGCTTAGTTTTCCATTTTTCTCCTTAGCTCAGAAAACGATATCGCGAAATGGATTGAAACATAATTTAAATCCGCAAACAGAAAATGTAACAGCGTCATCGAGTACAGACAGCACAGTTTGGATTGAACAACCAGAAAAACGGACAGCTACTTCTGCTTTTTTTCAGTCCAATGATGGTCAATTTAAAGCCATTTTCAGTAAAAATGATATTCATTACCGCGATAATAATGGCGCATGGATTCCGATTAACGCCGGGCTGAAAATGAAAAACGAAACTACCTGGAGCGCTGAACAACAACCTTTTCCAACCTACTTCCACAAAAATGGAGGTGCTGCCCTTACGACAGAAAAAAACAAACTCATTTGGATTGGTGATCAGACACGTCTAAACAATGAGAAACAATATCCAGTTTATACTGTAGAGAATAATGTGGTAACTGGAAAAATGAAAAATGAAATTATCAAAACAATTGAATTTGCTGAAAATCAATTCAAGTACTCCTATGAAATCATCAAGCCTTTTCAAATAGATGGATATATGCTTCATTTCGATGAGCAGATAAAGCTTCCGAAGGGATTCTCTGTGCGCACTGTACGTAGTGAAAACAATATTTATACCGATGATGTGATTGGGATTTTTAATGACAATGGAATCCTCTGTGCACAAATCAAGGAACCAATATGTTATGATTCTCAAAACAGCTGGACCATTGCAAAATATGAAGTCTTACATGAACAAAATGCAGATTTTATTCGTGTTTCAGTGCCAACAAACTGGATTAACTCACCCGACCGAATATTTCCCTTAATAATTGATCCCCAGGTTGTTGGAGTCACATCAACATGGTCAGGCGGAATAATGCCTTCTTGTCTAAATCCGGATTTCCACAAGGACAGCATTGAAGTTACTATTCCTGCTGGAATAACGGTAACGGGGCTTTTCGTTACCGCGAGTTTTTTTGCCGCATCACCGGCAACAATGGGACAAGGTATTATGAAATTTGGTACATCTTGTAAGGTTTCACAAGGGTTTAGCGTTTCACCTAATGACCCAGATTTTAATCTATTCGGAACTGCTTATGTGGACAATGTAAACATTGCTAATCCGCTAATGTGTTGTTTTCCTCCATCTTGCACAGAAACAAAATTTTTTCTCTCGATGTACCTAGCAAGAACGGGACTAGGAACCGATTGCAATTCCAAACATATAAGATATGATCCAATCGCGTTAAATGGTCAATACCCTTTTGAAGCGGTCGTAATTGGCAACACAGTTGAGTCCTACAGCGCAATATGGGATGTGTCAAATACTCCTATCTGCTCCAATAAATGCACAATAACCGGAACTGCTTCAGCAACTTATGGTGTTCCTCCATACACATTTACTCATCCCTGGACCAAAGAAGTTGTAACCTCAGGAACAAATACCGGATGTCAATCAAGCTATGTTAATCAGCAATTCAATCTAACGATTCCAGATTGTCCTATATACTGTGATCCAAATGTTAAGTCATTGGATGTACCTGCTCCGACAATTACCGATGCCTGCGGAAATGTTATCAATAATATTCCAGCAGTCAGCGTACCTATTAAATTAGCCCCTAAAGTAACTTCAAATTACAATCCATTGATTTGCAATGGAATAGCATACTCTATCCCTCTAACATCATGCGCCAGCGGTTCATTAATATCGTGGGAAGGAAATAACAACAAAGGTTCTAATGTAATTAATGACGTGGCTTATAGCTATAGTTCGAATAATGACACAGTAAAATATTCAGCTTGGACCACTAGTGACGGATGCACTTCAGACACACTGGCTATTTCATTGTATTTTCCACCTTTTGAAATAGATTACTCCTGGTCACCTAAACCGATGATTGCCGGAAAACCCTCAGAATTTAAAGGAAGTACAAATGACTTAGCTGGAAACATCACCGAGTGGAAATGGTATCAAGATCAACAACTAACTTTAAGTGGCCAAGAACCACAACTGACTATTGATGAGGCCGGTAATTACATTATTTGTCTCGAAGTCACAGGTTCTAATGGATGTTCTGATTCCGTATGCAAAACCATTCAAGTTATACCAGATAATATTTTTACACCAAATATTATCACTCCAAACGGAGATCAAATCAACGATTTGCTGGAGTTCAAATATTTAGAATTTTATCCAGAAAATAATCTTGTTATACTGAATCGTTGGGGAAATACAGTCTATGAAACAGATAGCTACAAGAATACCTGGAATGGAGATAATCTGGTTGAAGGAACCTATTTCTACAAATTGACTCTACCTGCAGCCGAAAAGGAATTGACCGGATTCTTCCAGATCGCGCGTTAAAAGAATTGAAGATTTTCTTTATTTCAAGATGACCCTCATACACATGCTTTTTAACACACAGCATGAAAAGATGACTTATAGTGCATAATTTGATTAGGGTTAATAACTTTCGATCTTTTTACTTCGAGACACAATTATGACCAATGAACAACATTACAAAATTTCACAACTTGTTGAGAAATACAACGATATTCTATTGAACTCTATGCGTCTGGCAATTGCCGAAGATTTTATCAACCTCATCATCTTAAATCGCGACGATACAAATTTTGAACTAAACGATTTATTGGCAGACAAGGAACCATTATACCAATTTATTCTCAAGGAATTCCTAAAACTGAATAGTTCTCCTGTAGCTTCAGAGCTACGAAAAATGGAGGATGCTGTCAGTTCGGGATTTCGAAAAACGAAAAAAACAAAAACCAAAGAAAGAAAAAATTCATCCCAAAAATAGTATAAAAAAATCACAATCAGCGATTTAATAAATGTTTTCACTCCGGTAAAATTCGAATAACGATCTGCCTGAGTAATTGCTATTCAAAACCCATTTATTTCATCAAAAAACAAAACTGTCTATGTGAGCATTGTCTTGACTTAAAGATTATGTTCGTTTAATTAGATCTCTAGCTGATAGAATAAGATTGATTTCGGCCTTATCGCGGAAATAGTTTAGCGACTTTGAATAGTCAAGACTAAAATTCTCTGCGTATGAAAAATTCAACCCTTATTTTAAAGCGAATAGTATCCTTCATCGGATTTCTTTTATTCGCCATCCCGCTCTATTCTCAGACTCAGCTGCCTGAATGCGACGCGAATGTTCCGTTTTTCACATTCGACCTTTCAGGAAGTCCGGACACCACATTCACGACACCAGAAGTTGAAAGAAAGGGTCATTGCTGCGGATCAACAAATTCGGATTTGTATCTGTCCTTTTATGCCACCCTGCACCCGCAAGTGGCCATGTTTGAGATTGTAGTCGCACCAGGCTATGCAGATCCGGGAGGATCGGGTGACTACAACATTATCAGTGGAGGCGATCTCACCACACCTGGAACCTGTGGAACAGATATTCCCGGTGGACAACCGATATGTATTTCGGGATCAGGTCCGTTTAAAATCACCTACAGCAAACCGGGAAAAAATAAAATCAAATACATCTTCAGACAAATTCCACAACCAATTTTCCCTAATGATGATACAACCCGCGTTGGTTGTTCACTTCCATTAAACATTTATGGTCTTGACAACATCACAATTACATCCATCAATTCTTCCACTGGAATTACAACTAGAGGATCATTCAATTCGTTGTTAAGTTGTATAAATTGCAGCAATCCATCATTTAGTCCTGGATTAGCAACACCCGCATGGATTGATTACGAAATCTGCGGAATCCCTCAGGCATCTATTTGCGGCACCTATAGTAGTTGTGATACCGTTCGAATCTATACCAAAAGTGCACTTTCAGCTTATGTCAACCCTAATCCTGCTTCTTTCTGCTCAGATGAAATCGGAACGACACTAGCAGGAATTGCCACAGGCGGCGATCAATCCTACTCCTATATTTGGAAAAATAGTTTGGGTGATACCCTGACAGAAAATGACAGTTTATTGGTGTCGAGCGAAGGAACGTATACCGTAGAAATCGGAGATGGTCTAAGTTCTCCTACCTGTCCAAACAAATTCATTTCAGTTCCCGTAACCAAAGGCACTCTTCCCACTGTCGATGCCGGGGTTAACAAGACCGTATGTGCCAGCGAACCTACAATCTATCTAAATGGAAGTAGTTCTACCTCCTCAGGAACCTGGTCCGGAGGTGCAGGCACTTTCACTCCCTCAAATAATCTTGTAGCTGCCTACAACCCTACCCCGTCAGAAATCAGTAATGGCAGTATTAAGCTCTATCTAACAGCAACGGGCATAGATCCGGGATGTGAAGGAGTTACCGATTCTGTAACCATTACCTTTTCTCCTGTTGTAAATGTGAATCCATCTGCGGCACCTATACTATGCCATGATGGACAGACCACTATTTATGCCAATGTGTCGGGCGGAACAGCTCCTTATACCTACATTTGGAATACAGGATCTGTTAATTCCTCAATTATAAGCACTTCCGGGTCTTACACCGTTATTGCATATGACAATTTTGGGTGTAGTGCCAATTCAAGCATTTTTGTAGCCAACCCCTCTCCCATTTCACTCTCCATGAGCAGCACCAACACCAACACAGATGTAAGCTGCGATGGTACCGCAAGTGTTAGTGCCTCTGGTGGAACCAACACATATACCTATCTCTGGAATAATTCGGAATCAACATCAACAACGTCAGGCACACTTTGCTACGGAATCTATACCGTTAGTGTTCAAGATGGAAATGGCTGTTCCGTAAGTGGAAGCGTGGTTGTCAACAAACCAAGCTGTTCATCATTCAATGTGGTGACATCTCATACAAATGTTTCTTGCTTTGGATCAAGTAATGGCACGGCTCAAGCAATTGCGAGTGGAGGAACTGAACCTTACGGCTATAGCTGGAATACATTACCTACCCAAAACACACAAAACATCAACGGACTTATAAGTGGCAACTACACGGTTATCGTTACGGATGACCTGGGATGCACCGACGTAGCCGGTGTTTCAATCTTACAACCATCTATTTTACTCAACAACATGACTTACACGAACACCAGCGGAATAGGTATTTCTGATGGAAGTGCAACAGCAAACCCCTCAGGTGGGACACCCGGATACACCTATTTTTGGGTACCAGGAAGTCAAACTACTGCACAGGCTATAAATTTGAGTTCTGCGCTAGGAGGAATACTGTATCATGTCACAATTACTGATGCCAATGGATGTCAGGCGGAAGATAGTGTAATCATAAATCAACCTCCGTGTAACAATTTTTACCTAGGTGTAAATCGAACG
This sequence comes from Crocinitomicaceae bacterium, assembly GCA_044355195.1. Classification (GTDB taxonomy): domain Bacteria; phylum Bacteroidota; class Bacteroidia; order Flavobacteriales_D; family Crocinitomicaceae; genus M0103. The sequence continues at coordinate 9,257 of JBIKYP010000077.1, forward strand.
AATGTCGCTTGTTACGGTGGCTCGAACGGAACAGCAAGTTTGGTTATTATTGATGGCACAACTCCTTATTCTATCCATTGGTCAAATGGCGCAACAACTGCTTCCATTAGCGGTTTAGTAGCCGGGAATTATAGTGTTTCAGTAACAGATGCCTCGAACTGCACCGCCATAAAAACATTCATCATAGCACAACCGGACGACCTATCTCTAGGACTCGTCCCTACCAATGTCACTTGCCAAAACTCGGGTGACGGAACGATTGACCTTACAGTTCTTGGAGGAACTTTTCCCTATTATTATAATTGGTACAAAGGCATTTCGCCGATCGCGGATTACGAAGATCTTATTGATTTAATCCCCGGTACATATTCTGTAACAGTAAGCGACAAAAATGGTTGCAGTATTTCAGCCAGTTCAGGGATTACGCAGCCTTCTAGCCTCAATGTTAGTTCAACGTACGGTGATGTCTCTTGTTATGGCACAGCTACAGGATCTATCAATACTTCAGTGTCAGGCGGAGTGAAGCCCTATACTTATTCATGGACAGGTCCCGGAACTTTTAGTTCGACATCAGAAGATCTGAATAACCTTTATTCCGGCCTTTATCAATTGAATGTTGAAGATGCTAACGGATGTGACAATGGACCTTCGAATGTATTCATTAACCAACCAACACTTCTTGCGATTAGCGCCATACAATCCACCAAAGTATCATGCAACGGAGCCAGTGATGGCGCCATCAATTCGACTCCTGCTGGAGGAACCAGTCCTTACTTATTCAGTTGGACAGGTCCAGATAGCTATGCCTCAGCCATAGAAGATCCTAGTGGACTCTACGCAGGTAGCTACTCCGTAACACTTACCGATGCACAACTGTGTACAGCCACAACAAGTTTATCTGTAACTACTGTAACGGACATCACCCCTCCGGTTATCGAGTGCCATGCTGATACTACAGTAAAAACATCAGCTATTACATGTACTTACACGCAATCCGGGATAGCTCTAAATGCAACGGCAACTGATAATTGTACGGTAAGTACGGTCCTTGCAACGCTTTCTGGTGCAACAACTGCATCAGGTTTAACCACCCTTGCCGGAGTTGATTTCAACCTTGGAACAACAACTGTTCTTTGGACAGTAACTGACGGCGAAGCAAATACCTCAACATGTAGTTTTGATGTGGTGGTGAATGACAACATTCTGCCTTCCATCTCTTCATGTGGCGCAGCGGGTAACCAATCCGTAAATGTAGACGAAGGTCAATGTAACTACACCAAAACAGGAACTGGGTGGAACGCAACGGCAACTGATAATTGTACGGTAAGCACTGTGCTTGCAACGCTTTCTGGTGCAACAACTGGTGCTGGGTTAACCACCCTTGCCGGAGTTGATTTCAACCTTGGAACAACAACTGTTCTTTGGACAGTAACTGACGGCGAAGCAAACACGTCAACATGTAGTTTTGATGTGGTGGTGAATGACAACATTCTGCCTTCCATCTCTTCATGTGGCGCAGCTGGTAACCAATCCGTAAATGTAGACGAAGGTCAATGTAACTACACCAAAACAGGAACTGGGTGGAACGCAACG
>JBIKYP010000032.1:0-24651 GCA_044355195.1 Crocinitomicaceae bacterium
GATCTTGATCAATATTCAACTAACGCATTGATTTGTAATTGGCTATCCATACAGGGTCTTGTACGTCGCTCAGCAATTTCCAAAAATTGGTGTCGAGAAAGAAATTTGCGTCAATACTGCGAATGTTGTAATTCTGATACAAATAGAGTTCCTGTTTTTCGGACGGACGATATAATTTACTACTCCATCCCATCTCTCCTGAGCTTCGGTATGGATAGGTCGAAAAACGCAACTTCCAAAGGGAGTCCATAGGTACACAAATGGGTTGTTCTTTGATTTCAAATGAATCTCGATACATGCCACAGTTCAATTGTCTCTGCTCAAAGTAGTTGATGCGATGAGGGTTGTAAATACTCGGCCATTTTCCTGAGGCAATCTGAATGAATTCTATCTTACTAAGTATTTTCTTGTTTGTCAAAGCATAACCCTGATCCAAAAAACAAACGAATGTGGTCATCTCGGAGTTTGCCTGAAAAGCAACTCTAACACCGAAAACCCCTCTTGGTTCAGGGGGTAAGGTGACAACTGAGCCACAAAGCAGCCAGCACAGGATTAGTCGAATACGCCACATAAGGCTATTAGATTGCTGCGTTTTTATACAATTTATTGTTTTCTATTACGAAAAACAAACAAAACGGTTATAAATGAAATAAGGAAATAGAGTATAGGAGCCCAGATAGATCTGCACATAGAAAGCGTGACTAAAAAACCCGGCACTAAGAAAATAATGAGCAAATGGTATTTGCTATGTCGTTCAATCTTTAACAAATCGTTGTATTTGTTCCGGAGTAACACAATAATGCAGTGGGACATCAGTACTATCCAAATCAGAGATTTCCACAAATTCCTCAAAAAGATGTAATCCAATGAAGGTGCTGTTTGGTCTGCATTTTTTTAAAAAACGATCGTAATAACCTTTCCCGTAACCCACCCTGTTCCCGGTCTTATCTAATGCCAGCAGAGGAACAAAGATGATATCAATATGTTTAGTATGGACCACTTTTCCGCTTTGGGGCTCAGGAATGCCAATACTGTTTAGGGATAGTTGGTTGTGATGTTCAAAGAGGAAGTGTTTCAAGGTATGATTTTCTTCACAACGTGGAAGTGCCATTTTTGCACCGATTGCACAACCCTTTTCCAAAAGTAGGTATGTGTTAATCTCTCTATGTCGGTCAATGGGCAAAAATATACTACATACCCTTCCTTCCAGTTGGAAATGAGACAGAACGGATTCGCAAATTTGCTCAGACCTCAATTCCAGTTCAGTTGGAGATAAAGCAATCCGTTTTTGTTTGTATACCTTTCTAATTTCAATTTTATTCATCCAAAATAAATGACTTCATAAGTGCTTGTTCAATTTCTAAGGTTTGTGAATGAATTGTACCTCATGATATTACAAGCGAACTTAATCAATATTACAGGAACAAACAGTTGTTGTGTTAATTTTTTTTGAGTGTTCTTTTGCTTGAAAAACTTTATACTTTTGGCAGAATGAAGTTGTTTAGTTTAATTTTCCTTATCAGCATCGGTTTTTGCGCGCTATCGTTTAGTCAAAGCGATTCAACAGCTGTTTCTGAAGTTTCATTTGATGAGGGCTTGTCCGAGCAAGATGACAATGCTGTGGACGGAACATTTGAATCCACCCGAATTATCAATGGGCATTCAACCGAAACACTGCGTAAAGGAGTCCTTGAGTTTAGAGTAGAGCACCGTTTTGGTGACATCGCCGGAAGCGACGGGGGAGTTCAAACAATGTATGGATTAGACAACTCTTCGGATATTCGCTTGGCCTTTGAATACGGCATAACGAATTCGTTGATGCTTGGATTTGGCAGAAGTAAGGGTGCGGGAAATCCATATCGGTCATTATTGGATGGTTTTATTAAACACAAGATTTTGTCGCAGCAAAAGAAGGGATTCCCGATTTCTATGACCGGTATCGCTACCTTAACTTATACATACATGAAGGCTTCTCCGGATTTATCATTGGTAAGTAGCTTCCCGGTTTGGCAAGACAGATTGGCTTATGTTACACAATTGTGTGTTTCTCGAAAATTTGGAGAACGGTTGTCAATAGCTTTAACACCGTCTTTGGTGCACAGAAATTTTGTCGGAAAAGACGATGTTAACACGTTGTTTGCACTTGGTGGAGCACTAAGGTTCCCCGTTTCCAAGAAAGTTGGGATACTAGTAGAATACTATCAAGTTCTTAATAACGGTGATGTTAGAAAAGAAAACACGAACAGTTTAGGTGTTGCCGTAGAATGGGTCACCTTTGGACATAACTTTACGATTAACCTGACCAATTCAAAAGGATTTGTTGAATCTCAATTTATTTCAAATACGTATGAAAAATGGTCCAAAGGACAATTTAGGCTAGGTTTTTGCGTTGGGAGAAAATTTGAGAGAGAATAAACAAAAATAATAGTAAAACTATGAAACGTATCATTTATCCCTCGTTAGCTTTAATCATTCTCGGTATTTCAGGAGCAATGACCTTGACCGCCCCGTCTTATACCATTAAGTCAGGGTACATCATCGAATTCAAAAGCAAGGATCCTTCAGGTGTATTTAAAATCTTGAAAGGTTCAATTTCATTTGACGAAAATGACCTTGCTTCATCCAAGTTTAATCTTACTATTCCGGTTCAGTCCATCAGCACCGGAAACGGAATGATGAATAAGAAAGCGCAAACCGAAGAGTGGTTCAATTCAGAAAAATACCCCGATATCACCTATGTATCCGGTAAAATTGAAAAGGCTTCTGAAGGCTATATGGTTACCGGAACGTTAACGATTAAGGGAATAGCTAAAGAGAAAAAGGTGCCTTTGAAGGTGACAAAACTCGGGAACGACCTTATTTTTACGGGGTCATTTGGTGTCAACAGAGCAGATTACAAGGTAGGGCATAAAAGTGATGCGGTACCGGATATTATGAACATTACCTATTCCATACCTGTCACCAAAAAATAAACAACATGTTTAAAAAGCATTTATTTCACGGACTTTTAGCAGGACTGTTGTCAAGTATAGCCTGTTTGGTTTTTATGCGTGTATATAAGGAAGTAGCATTTGTGGACTTTTCTCCAGTAATGACCATCTTTAATATTTTTGGTGCCTGCATATTTGGATGCGTCTTGGCTTCGGTTGGATTTTTTACAGCCAGTAAAATCTTGCCAAGATACGGTGAGATTGTTTTTAATTTTCTCTTTACGATTTTTACGTTTGCTAGTATTATTGGTCCCATTATGTTCACTTTTCCTCCTGAATTGGACGTGGAAGGAATAGAGGAGATAACGTCATACTTTCAGCCATTTGCCATGACTTTACATTTTTTTCCTGCTTTAGCATGGTACACCGTAAAACCAATCTTTTTAAAATGAAAAGTATAGTAGCATTTTTTGTGTTAGGATCGGTTTTGTTGATCGGTGCAGGTTCATGTAAAAAGGATAAAGTTTTAGCCGGCTGCACTACAACGGATACGATATCTTTTTCTAAACAGATAAAACCCATGATCGATCATTATTGCATTTCTTGTCATGGTTCTGGTGGAACGTCTCCGGATCTAACATCCCATGCTAAAGTTTCTTCCAACGCGGGACTGGTGGTGAATTCGTTGAATGGTAGCGGTGCCAAGCTAATGCCTTTAGGCGGACCGGCTCTAAATGATAGTCTTATATCTCAATTCTCCTGCTGGATAAGTCAGGGAAAACAAAATAATTAATACTTATAATGAAAAACTACATTATTCCTCTTTTCATACTAGCCACGGTTGGATTCTCTGTTCAAAGATCAGGGAAATTTAACAGCGGGATAATTTCATGTTTCCACATGAAGAACGGAGGTGGATCTAATCCCGGGACAACGGGTGCGCCCGGTGAAATGAATTGCACTTCTTGTCATTCAGGAAATGTGTTGGATGGAGCTAATGAGAACGTTCTCCAGGTTTTAAATGGCAATGTGCAAGTAAGTCAATATATACCGGGCACTTCATATACTGTATCTTTGTCCATGTCTTCAAATCCGGCGAAAAAGGGTTTTCAGGCAACCGCACTTGATGCTTTAGGTCAAATGGCCGGTACGTTCACGTCAGGAAGCTCTACATCAATAAACGGGTCCTTAAGGAAATATGCGAATCACAAATCTACAAGTAATACGAATGCAACTTCATCTTGGACTTGGATTTGGACCTCCCCATCAACCGACGTGGGAAAAATCACCTTTTACGTAGCTTCCAATGGTGCAAATGGTGATAATGGCTTCTTCGGGGATAAGATTTATCTTTCTCAACATATACTCACAACGCAGAACGGAGCCGGTACAGAGGAACATCTAAAACAAATTTCAAAAATGTCTATTTCTCATGATGCCCAAAACAGAAAGATGAATATTTCATTTTTCTCGTTGAAGTCGGGTGAAATGTCGATTAACATTATTGATGTTAAAGGCAGAAGCGTTTTCAAGACTCAGATAGGAACAGCCTTGATTGGAGAAAACAGTCATCAAATAAGTCTTCCTTCAGACTTGAGCACAGGTTTGTATGTGGTACATCTTTTAGTGAATAACAACGCTGCATCTGCGAAATTGCAGATTATGAATTAAGCTATCGCATTAAGAGATTCGTTTCTGAACAAGCTCTTCAACTTTGAGATGAAACTGATAAGGTGTGTATGTGCGCCATTCTATATCTTCAAGTTCTCCACCCATCACGAAATAATGATCTATGTTTATGCGCTCGAATTCCGTTAATACGTGTTCATGAAAATTGACCATTGCTATCCATCCGTCTTCCACATCCTCAAACCATTCTTCATAATAGCAGTCATCCGAATAATGGAAATTAAGTACATTTTCTCCGATGAGTATAAATTTATTAATCCCGCATTGCATCAAAGGTTCAATGATATCGCGCTTTAGGATCATAATGTCATTTTCAATGGCATCGTTCCATTCGCCAATTAATTCTATGATAGCAAAGGAATCATCATAGTCTGCAAACAAGATCTTCATGAATAGTGTCGGTGAACCGAAATTATCCCATTGCGGGTGAATGTAAAAATTATAGATCTTATTACTAAATTCGAACTCACTATACACTCGGTTGTAAAACGGTGACAGTTCGTCTTCCGAAGCAACGTAATAACTGCGCCAACCGTAAAAAGGCTCGATCATATGCATGACACAAAGGTAGTCATACCTGTATATTTTATGTGATGAGAATGGCGTTTAATAGAGTGATTTTGCTTAAATCTAATAATGATGAAACTCGTTTTATTTGTAGCCATTAGTTCCCTTATCCTTTTTTCGTGCGGGAAACAGAATGATAACCGAACTCCGGGGGATTATCTTTCTGCCTTTACAAGCGCTAATCCAAACATCGTTGCCTTCGGCAAGATCGATCTAGACCAATTGTTGAAAAAATCGGACGTTAGGAATCTACCAAAAGTGGGTCTTATCCTGAGTGGGTATTTGACCGAATTGAGCGGAGCAGTGAACCTGAAAACACCCATTCATTTTGCCATGGAAGGGCCCTTTGATAGTGATGGTGCACCTTTAGCGATTTACGCTTTTATAGAAACATTGAATGCGGACACCTTGGCAGCAAAGATTACACAACTGGGTTACGATATGGAAGAAGATCGAGGAATGTACTTTTTTCAAGATGGCGACCTTGCTTTCGGCACTAAAAATAATTTGGCGGTCATTATCTCCAGGAGGGAGAACTTCAATGCCAAACGTATGCTGACAAAAGTTTTTGATGATTCCAAGAGGGCTTTGTCGGGTGGTAAAATCAATGAAATTATCAATTCAGATGCGGATATCGTTGCCGGAGTGAGTATGCGAAACTTGTATCAATCTTCCACTACAGACTTGAAGGATTTGTCGGAAGAAAAAAGAAAGGAAGTAGACAAAATGGTAAAGGATTCTTACTTTCTGACTACGGTCAATTTTGAAGAAGGTCAGATCGCCATTCAGACTAAAAACTTGTTTTCTGAAGCTTTGATGCAGAAGATGTTTTTTCGAACGGATGATAGGGCAGGGATAGTAAAACGATTAGGTAGTGGCAAACCGACTATCGGATTATCAATGCATTTGGACATGCCTAAAATGCAGGATTTCATAGAGTCGTATTCTCCGAACACCTTGCGAGATCTCGGAGAATCTGTTGGAGGTCCACTAGCGATCATGATGGCGATGGGAGGGAAGGATATGCTGAGCAATCTGCTTACGGGCGAATTTGGTGCTGTGATGGTTGGTTCGCCAAATATGCAGGAGGGGGTGCCTGATGTTAACTTTTTCCTTGGATTAGGAAAGCAGGGACAACTAGTTGCGGAACAAGGTAAATTGTTTCTGGAAGCCATGGGTATGAAGGAGGTGAGACTTGAAAAGGATGGCCTGTGGGTGTCCAGCAATAAGACCTACAGCTCTTCCTCAGGGGGAGAGTTGCAGCTTCCCATAGGGTGTAAGGATTTTGGGACCAAAGGAATACACTTCTTTGTGAATTTGAATGGCGTGGATTTAAGTGCTTTTGAATTTGAGAATGAACAAAAGCTCATATACCTCATTCAGTATATCAATTTCGGGATGGATAATCATGGGTCAACTCTTTTAATTAAAGCCAAAAAAGACAATCAAAATATGTTGAAACAAGTCATAGGGCTCCTTTTTAAGGAACTTGAAAGTAAGATCGGTGGATTGTCGAGTTGATGCTGATTCTTGAAAAACACATCTTTTTCGCTAGCTTTATCTTTTTTCGTGCCAATTTAAAGAAACGGCGGCAAATATTTTTCAATTGAAAGTCCACAAATTTCCTAAATAGGCTACTATACATTCTAGTTGAATTGATTTAAAAAAACGAAGCGCAATCAAAGATTTCGTCGCAATGTTCGTAGACCATTGAATTAAGAATCAATTGGGCTGCAAGAGCAAGTTGGGTATAGTTTTGTGAATTGTTCCCAAATCCTCCGGCTGAAGTTTGCCACATACGAGTTATGAGGCTTTGATCGCCTTTTTCGGGATTGATTTTTTCCATTACTGCCTTAACATTTCCCGCTCCTGCATGATACACATGTAACACGAACAGACGAAACCATACATCGCTCTCGTCATAGGTTAATTGATGCATGTCTAGGATTTTTTTTGCTTGCGGGATACAAACTCGTTTGATTAGGCGTGATGCCGCATAAGCAGATCGGTCAAAATTCTTTCGTTCATCTAAAATATCGTTGACAAATAATCCTTGTGCGCGAGCTACACTCGGCATTAATTGAAATGCTCCGTAGGCTCCGTTGATTGATTTTACCAATTGTCCGGGACTTTCGATGAGCAGAATTGCCTGAGCATACCAGGGATCAACTCCATTTTTTTCAAACGCATCCACCCCTTTTGAAAGTGTCGGATATACCTCTTTGAAGTTGTAAAAATTGTTCTTTCCTGTTGTCACATTGATGCGTTCGGACGGCGCTAACCCATAACGATTCCTTAGGCTGTCCCGGAACAATACCTTTTGTTCTTCGGACTGTTTGTTCCAGTCTTTTAGGGACATCTTCAACATCACCTGTCGTGTTGAGGCTATGTTGATCAGACAAGAATCGGGAGAGAGACACATGATTTGTATCCAAAACTGTGGCTGAGGCAGTATATCCCATCGTTCCTCAAAAATTTGTTCGGCATGCAAAAGCGTACTCACAGATTCAAAACTGCGTACCTCGATTTTTTCCTCGTCCCAAGAATTAAAAGGTTGCCCCATTAAGGAAAAAGTAATCGTGAAGCATGATATGAGTAGAAGGTATCTCAAAGGAAAAGATGAGTTAAGCATCATAAAGTTAAAGTTAATCACCGTTTCATACAAGGCAGAACGATATTTTAACGTTTCAGTTACGCAAAATGAAAGTGTCAGTGTACATTTGTCTATGATCTATATTCTAAAGATGATATCTTTTCCGCTGATCTTGATGGTAAAGCTGTATCAGTGGTTTATTTCTCCGATTTTTCCGCCTACATGTCGTTATACTCCTTGCTGTTCTTCGTATATGATCGATGCCTTGCGCATTTGGGGTCCGTTCAAGGGTACATGGATGGGTATCAAGCGACTCATTTCATGTCGACCGGGCGGAGGACATGGTTACGACCCGGTTCCTCCAAAAGACAAATGATAAGTTTACAGAGAAATCAGTGATTAGCCGTACGGATTTCTTTAAGCGTTGAGAAGAAGATTACACCGTAACCAACAGAAAGCATTACATGGAATGGAGCCATACCGAGGTCTCCGTAAATTCCACGATTGATTGCGGTAAATCCAAAGACAATCATAAGCGCACCTTCAGCAATGTTAATAATGGAAAGACTTTTCTTGTCGTACTTATTTCCTTTGAATTCACTCTTTTTAGCAACATTGAATTTAGGAGTTCGTACGAAGGAACTTTTAATACCCAGATAACCTTCAATCACTGCAACCGTGTTGCTTAATGACAACCCCATAGAAACGACCAGAAACTGGAAGAAACGACCCACAAATCTAAAGAATGAACCAATCCTATTGTCGGTTTTGTCTCGGTAGGAGTGCCAATAGTAAAACATCAGGAAAAGGGTGCTGACGATGAATACCCCCATGTATTGCAGAATATAATTCAAATCCGAGAATGAATCCTTGATGTGCAAAACAAACAAACTAAGAATGGAAATAACGAGGATGAAAAGGAATACCGTTGAATTGAACAAGTGCGAAAGTCCATGGATGCGATCTGATAATTTTACACCTTTCGCTGTGAGGAGCATACGCCACATTTTTATAAAACATTCTGCACCGCCTTTCATCCAGCGATGTTGCTGACTTTTCAGTGCCGACATGGTTATGGGCAATTCAGCCGGAGCGATTACATCTTCCAGGTACTTGAATTTCCAACCTTTAATCTGGGCGCGATAACTTAAGTCCAGGTCTTCAGTAAGGGTGTCATGTTCCCAGCCACCCGCATCTTCAATACACGTTTTTCTCCAAATACCACCCGTTCCATTGAAATTAATATAGTGTCCGGCAGCATTCCGTCCACCTTGTTCAATAGCGAAGTGCCCATTCAGACCGAAGGCCTGTAATTCAGTAAGGACTGAATAATTTTTATTGATATGGCCCCAGCGCGTTTGAACAACACCAACATTGGAATCTTGAAAATAAGGCATGGTTTTGATCAGGAAATCAGGATCAGGAATAAAGTCGGCATCAAAAATAGCAATGAAATCACCTTGAACACGATCCATAGCCTCATCGAGAGCCCCGGCTTTGTAGCCGGTACGAACCACACGATGAATATGCTGAATATTTATTCCACGAGCCGCAATTTCTGCTACCTTGTTCGCTATCACATCCTTGGTTTCATCCGTAGAATCATCCAGCACCTGAATCTGAAGCTTTTCTATCGGGTAGTCGAATGCAGCACAAGTTTCAATAATGCGTTCAGCCACATATAACTCATTGAACATTGGCAACTGGATGGTTACCATAGGAGTCGTAGAAGGGTCGAAAATCGGTTTTGACTCGACTACCTTTTTTTTCTTATTCCGAGCATAGGCAATTGCCAGCGAAAGTTGGAGCACCGAATAAAAGAAAACGAGCAACAAACAAAGGCCGTATACGGTTAGCACTATTTTTCCTGTAAAATGCGACCAATAGTGTTCTTTAACGTAGGTTTCACCTCTGGCATTTTTCATAATGCGATCACCCCAGTTAAAAATCCATGAAACCTTCAATGAGGCTGTGAACGGATTGTTTAGATCATAATTGTAGCTTTTGTCGTGCTGACCTTTTATCAGTTCCAGATCAAACGACTGTGGTGTATAATCCTTATCGGAAACAAGGAGTTTGTTCTTTCCAAAGGGGATATTGTGAAATTCGAAAATTCCATCTTCATCCGTTTTAACCGTAACCAATTTTTCCGAAGCCAGGTTTTTGATGGAAACTTCCATCTCATCGATGGGTCGTTTGGTTCGTTGATCTATAAACTTACCCTTGACCAATTTGGTCTGACCGAAAGACACGGTGGTAAGAAGTAATGCAGTCAAAAAAAGCACCATTCTGAAAGCGGTAAGTTTACGCGATATGATCATAGAAAAATCGTTAACGTTTCAAAATTAAAGAAAAAAGTATAGGTCAGTAGCCCACTCAGAAGAAATCAAATTCAAGTTCTGCTTTGAAGAAGGATTTTATTTCCAAACCCCCATATTATTGAATTTCTCAATTCGCTGATTTATGCGATCCGCCGGCTCAACTGCATCCAGTTCTTTGAGGTATTTTTTAATCGCTTTTTTGACAATCTGAAATATTTCTTCTTGTTGACGGTGTGCACCGCTTAGAGGTTCTTTGATCACATCATCTACGAGTCCGTTCTTTTTCATGTCTTCTGAAGTAAGTTTCAAGGCTTCAGCCGCCTTTTCTTTGTAGTCCCATGATCTCCACAGAATAGAGGAGCATGATTCGGGAGATATAACAGAATACCAAGTGTTTTCAAGCATCACCACCTTGTCTCCAACTCCTATACCAAGGGCGCCACCGGAAGCTCCTTCACCTATGATGATACAAATGACAGGAACTTTTAAACGCATCATTTCATAGATATTTCTCGCAATAGCCTCTCCTTGACCACGTTCTTCGGCCTCTAAGCCCGGAAACGCACCGGGTGTATCGATGAAGGTAACGATCGGTTTATTGAATTTCTCCGCCAGTTTCATTAGTCGCAGTGCTTTTCGATATCCTTCAGGGTTGGGCATGCCGAAGTTCCGGTATTGCCTCATTTTTGTATTGATACCCTTCTGTTGACCTATAAACATCACCGAACGTCCGTCCAAAAAACCAAAACCGCCTACCATAGCTTTATCGTCTTTCACATTTCTATCGCCATGCAGTTCCTGAAACTGACCATTTGTAATAGCATTGATGTAGGCAAGTGTATATGGGCGATCAGGGTGACGGGACAATTGTACCCGTTGCCACGGTGTAAGAGATGAGAATATTTCTTTGGTTTTTTCTTCGAGACGCTTTGTCAATTCGTTGATTTTGTCTGTCATATCAATATTGGTGCTGGCACCAATTTCTTTTGTTTGTTCGATCTGCTCTTCTAATGCCTTGATGGGCTCTTCGAAATCCAAATACATCGCCATAGTTGTTTATTTTGCGGGATGAAAGTTACAAAAATACTTTGCTTCTTCTACCTTTGCCCTATGATATTCTTTCCACCGGCAAAGATCAATATTGGTTTAAAGGTACTGCACAAAAGGTCAGATGGTTACCATCAGCTGGATACATGTATGGTGCCTGTGCCTCTGCACGATGTGCTGGAAATTCTCCCTTCAAAGGAATTTAGTTTTCGTCAGACCGGACTCACATTTGACGGTGCGAACATAGATAATCTGTGTATTCGTGCTTATAAGTTGCTGGCATCGGCTTTTGATCTTCCACCGGTTTATATGCATTTGCGAAAGGTTATACCCATGGGGGCAGGACTCGGCGGTGGTTCTTCGGATGCGGCTTGGGTAGTGAAGGGCTTAAATATCCTCTTTGAATTAAACTTATCCACAAAGCAGATGGAAGAATATGCCGTACATTTGGGTAGTGATTGCCCCTTTTTTATTGCGGATCTTCCACAAATGGCCGGAGGACGAGGTGAGCAATTAAGTCCCACGCAAGTTGATCTGTCAGGATATTTCCTAAAGTTGGTAAACCCCGGGTTGCATATAGGAACGGCCGAAGCCTATGACGGAGTTGAATTTTCTCCTGATACACCTGCGTTATTGGAATTGTTGCAACTGCCTTTGGATGAATGGCAGGGAGTCATTCATAATGATTTTGAAAAGTCTGTTTTTCAGCGTTTTCCGGAGATTAGCGACATAAAGGAACAATTGTACGCAGAGGGAGCGATTTTTTCACTTATGAGTGGCAGCGGTTCAACAGTGTATGGTGTTTATAAGGAGGAGCCCAAACGTACATTTACCGGTAAGTCTTCATGGATGGAGGTGATTCGACAATTTCCTCTTACAGTTTGATTATTTTCTTTGTTGAAATATTCTTTTCACTTTCCACTTGAATAAAATAGACCCCCTTGGAAAGGTAGCGAAGAACGAATTTATCAGTATGACCATTTAGAGCGGTCTTGTGCTCAATCACTTGACCGGTTGCGTTGAGAAGCGAAATACGTTCGATGATGTCGTTGGAATCCCACATTATGGTAAGCTCCTGATTAGCCGGATTAGGATAAATGAACCATGACGGAGATGCATTAATTTCGCTGAGTGAAGCACTGCTAAAGGGATTTGCTTCAAAATGATATAAGCCGCCGAGATCCTGACCAACGAACATATTTAAGTTCCCATCGTTGTCAATGTCATCTATCCAAAACGAACTGTAGGCGCCTGCGTCGATATTCAGGTAATTGTCTGAAACCAACTGAAAGGAATCAGTGGAGGCTAAATTTCCGTCAATTTCTTTGTAATAACGGAGTCTTCCGTCGGCAGCACCAAGAAAAAGAAAGGTTGTATCCTTACTTCTGAAGAAGTGAGGAGCAGCATAACCATCAACCGATTTCGTAGACACATCAATTTTCCCGAGTGCATCATTTTCAAGAAGAAAAGAAGGGGATGAGGCCGAACCCACATTTCGATAGTAGGTCAGTTCTCCTGTTTTTCGACCAATGATTAAATCCAGTAAACCGTCTTTATTGAGATCAAAGAGTTGTGGGTATGCATATTGTCCGAAGCCGATGATTTTTCCATCTTTATCCGTAACATTATTTATCGGTGCGGTAAAGCTGATTGTAGATGTAGTACTTGTATTTTTTAAAAAAGTCAATGTGCCATTTTCGCGACCAATGTAAAGGTCTTGGTCACCGTCGTTATCTATGTCTCCGAAGGAAGGAGCCATTTTTAATCCCAATCCCGACGTGTTAAGGTCCAGAAAATTAAAATCTATAAAGTTGAATTTGGGATCCGAAGAGGTACCGGTGTTTTTGTAGTATGCGATACTCGATTCTTTATTCAATGTAGGAATGTAACGATAAAAGTTTGACACCATCAGGTCTTTTAACCCGTCATTGTCTATGTCAACCAGAACAGGCTGAGAACCCGTTCCATGTTCAATCATTTCATTTTGAAGAAATTCATTTGTCCGGTAAACAAAGGATGGCAGTTGATTTGTCCCCACATTTTTGTAAAAGAGAATACTTTTTTCGTTTTCCGGGGTGTTACGGGCATTCGGACAAACAATCAAGTCTTTTAGCAGATCAAAATCCACATCTACCCAAAAAGCGGCCGGAAAAATCTGAAGGTTCACGGGTAGTGAATTACCGGGAAAATTATTGTCTTGTGACACCATCAAAGAATTGGTATTGGGAGCTTTTCCGCCATTGAGGAGTAAAGTAAGGTTCGGAAAGGCTACATCCCCCAAAACCAAATCGAGTACACCGGAATGATCATAATCAAGTGCCAGCAATGACGAACCTGAATGTTTGGGAAATCCTTCTCCACCTTTTTTTTCTAAAGAATCAATATCGGCCTTTTTTGCTCCGGGAATGTTCCCTGTTGAACACTCGAGACTATTGTCATTTAGAAACAGGGCACTCGAGTTTATATCCTCCCGAAAGCCACCCCAGCATTCGTTTTGAAGAACGAAAATCAACGAGTCGGTTACACCATACAACTCCATGCTTTGATTTTGATGATACTGCACATGTTGACCGCTAATGTGAAAAGTAAGGACATCTACATCTCCGTCCCCTTCGACATCTGTAAATGCCGGAATATCGGCAGAACTCACATAAAGATTGAGAGAAGTGCCCCAGTTATCAGAATATAGTAAATTACTCGCTACGCTCCATTGCAACCCGTTCACGGCATCACCAACATTTTTGTACACCTTTATTCCACCAATACCGTAGGTAAAAAGGTCTTTTTTTCCGTCACCATTGTAGTCGAGCATAGTTGCTCTGTATCGCAGATCCTTCGGGAAATGCGTTCGTGCATTGAATTCTGATCGATAAAAGTGCTTTCCCTTATCTACCTCATGAATAAACATCCTTATATTATTGCTGCTTCGGTCGAAAACAAACAGATCCATGTCTCCGTCAAAATCGAAATCAATATCTGAGAATTGAGGGTAACTCAATCCGCCGGAAAACGCCAGATTTAAGGTATCGACCCCTTTCAGCACACTGATGGTATTTGAATGCTCAAAGTTAAATTGCGATTTCACCGAAAAGATGAATAATAAGTTCGTAATTATGAATAAATAGTTCATTTGAGTCTATTTTTTACGCGCAGACCCTCAATTTATAACTTTTGCTTGAGATAAGCAAAGGGTCAACACAAAGGTAAAGGTGACTTCAAAATCTCCGAAAGGAGTTTTCCTGTATCACTTTCAGGTATAAAATTCTGTAAATTCCTCTACAGAGCGTCTTATTTTTGGCCAGAATTGTTGTTCGTCGTCTTTAGAACGATAACCTATCGGGCAGGCGACAACGGCGTTCAGATTTTGTTCTGAAAGTCCGAGTATATTGTTATAGGATTCATTTTCAAAGCCTTCCATTGGCGTCGAGTCGATTTTCAATTGGGCGCAGGTGTGAAGTAAGTGTCCGAGTGCGATGAATGCTTGTCTTTTATTCCATTCACTCAGTTTTTTCGGATCCATTTGGAGAATCGTACGTTTCAAAAAGGAGGCATATTTATCGTAGGATTCCAAACTTCTTCCCATTGTTCTGGCACTTAAGGCAATAAATTCATCAATAAATTCGGAGCTTATGGTATTGTATGCGCAGAGCAGAAGCAAATGGGAGCAATCGGCTACTTGTTGTTGATTGTAAGACGCCAGAAATAATTCGTTTCGGAGGCATTGATTTTCGATGATCAATAATTTTAACGGTTGAAGTCCATAAGACGAAGGCGCAAGGCGAACGGCCTCAATTATTGTATGGAGATCATTATTAGAAACTTTTCGGTCGGGATCAAAACGGTCTACGGCATAACGCCAGTTGAGGTCTTCGATGATATTGTACATGATGTTTTGAGGGATTAACAGATGAATAGTTCAATAGTTCAATAGTTCAAAGGTTCAAGAGTTCAAAGGTTCAAGAGTTCAAAGGTTCAAAGGTTCAAGAGTTCAAGGGTTCAAAGTTCTCGCTTCTCACAGTGTCAGCGGTCCATGCACTATCAGCGTAGCGGTCTATGTTCAAATCTTCAAATGTTTAAAGGGTTCAAAAGTATGATTTCTGTTCTGTTTAGACGTAGAAAAACGCGTTAACTTTGGTAAATGAGAATTGTGTATTTGGGAATTTCCTTGGCATTACTGATTAAACTCTTTTCTGCTTGTGGCGAAAGTAGGGAAGAGGGCACGGTGACTCGGATTGATATGATTGAAGCTGTGTATTCGAGTGTGGAATTGGAGCCATTGAATACGTATACCGTAAATGCTTCGGTTTCCGGATATGTCCGAGATATTCTGGTGAAGGAAGGTTCAATTGTTCGTACAGGGGATGTTCTTTGTGTCATTGTGAATGATCCGGTGAAGATATCGCAGGAAAATGCGAGATTGAGTTTTGAACTCGCAAGAAAAAACCTGGAGGGAGAAACAAATCTCTTGCAGGAGCTTAAAATCGAGCTGCGTTCTTTGGCGTTGAAGGTGCGTAATGATTCGCTGAATTTCATGCGATTCAGATTATTGAGAGAGCAGAACGCTGTTTCTGCTTTGGAAGCTGACAATGCTCAACTTGCATATGAGGTGTCTCTGAATTCATTGGAGAATCTAAAGAAAAAGATCCGAAGAACGGAACAGGAGCTTAAAACGCAGCTTAGTCAGTCTCGAAACAATTTGAGTGTGAGCTCGCTTCGTACGGCTGATTATGTCATTCGTTCAACTATTGACGGAAAGGTTTTCCAATTGAACAAGG
Source organism: Crocinitomicaceae bacterium (assembly GCA_044355195.1). Taxonomy (GTDB): domain Bacteria; phylum Bacteroidota; class Bacteroidia; order Flavobacteriales_D; family Crocinitomicaceae; genus M0103. The sequence continues at coordinate 15,923 of JBIKYP010000032.1, forward strand.
AAAGAGGTGAATTTGTAAATATGCAGGAACCTATTGCCTTACTTGGAGACAGAGAGAGGTTCAAACTAAACATGCTCATCGATGAAGTTGATATTTCAAAAGTGAAGCTTGGGCAAAAGGTGCTTGTTACACTTGAAGCCTATGAAAACAAGGTTTTTGAGGCCCGCATTGACCGTATTGCACCAAAAATGGATGAGCGCACCCAGACATTTAAAATTGAAGCCGCTTTTGTCAATCCTCCGCCGCATTTGTATATGGGTCTAACCGGTGAAGGGAATATTGTTATCAAAGAAAAGGGGAATGCGCTTGTCATTCCTAGAGAATTCCTTCAGTCAGGAAATAAGGTGGAGAGTGATGGGGGTATGGTTGAGGTTAAAACCGGAATTTCAAACTGGAGTTATCTTGAAGTTTTGTCCGGATTAAAGGAGGGGGATAAAATCTACAAACCAAAAAAATGATGGATTTTCGATTGATACTTTCTATTTCCGGAACACACCTTCGTTCCAGAAAGAAACAGTCGCTCATTGCAGCTCTTGGAGTCACTTTTGGCATTGGTACCTACATTATCATGATGGGTTTCATGAATGGGTTGAATGGTTTGCTGGATGGTTTAATCTTGAATCGAACACCGCATGTGCATTTGTATAATGAAATTCAGGCTTCTCAAATACAGCCACTTGATCTGTATGAATTGTACAAGAATAAGCAACATTTTGTGCGCTCCGTAAAACCTACCCGGAGTCAGGCCAGAATACACAATGCCATCCCACTTATTCATTTTTTGGAAAAGCAACCCTATTCCCGAGGTATTACCCCTCAAGTGCGCGCTCAAGCCTTCTACATGGGTGGTTCCATTCAGCTGAACGGCTCTATTTTAGGGGTAGATGTAATGAAAGAGGCGTTATTTTATAATTTGGGAGACTATATTGTTGAGGGAAGTTGTCAATCCCTGGCGAGAAATGAAAATGGTATCCTTTTGGGTGCCGGAGTCGCAAAAAAATTGTCGTTGCAGGTAGGAGATATCGTTCAACTATCTTCAACCAAGGGAGAAATCCTAGCTTTGAAGGTCGAGGGGTTATACCAGAGCGGACTGGCAGATATTGATAATATTCAAAGTTATGTAAACTTGAAAACGGCCCAACGACTTATGGGTGAAGGGAACAATTTCATTACGGATATTAATGTAAAATTGTATGATATTGATAAGGCTCCGGCATTAGCAAGAGATATGGAACAATTATTCCATTTGAGAGCCGTTGATATTCAGCAGGCCAATGCTCAATTCGAGACAGGTTCTTCCGTTCGGACGATGATTTCTTATGCTGTTTCAATCACATTGCTCATCGTTGCAGGCTTTGGCATATACAATATATTAAATATGTTGATCTATGAGAAAATGAACGATATAGCAATTCTTAAGGCGACAGGATTCTCAAGCAGTGATGTAAAGTGGATTTTTATCAGTCAGGCCGTTATCATCGGTTTGATCGGTAGCATTATTGGTTTGATTGTTGGTTATGGAGTATGTGTGATCATCGATCATACCCCTTTTGATACGCCTGCACTACCCACGATAAAAACATTTCCGGTTGAATACAGCATAAAATATTACATCATAGGAGTCATTTTTGGAATGATGTCCACTTTCTTTGCTGGCTATTTACCCTCCCGAAGAGCAGAAAAAATGGATCCGGTGGATATTATAAGAGGACAATAATGGTTCCGATACTTGAAGCACGACATATCAATAAGTTCTTTCATCTTCCGGATGAATTTCAAGCTCTGACGGATATCAATTTTTCAATGAATGAAGGAGAGTTTGTTTCAATCATGGGGAAATCCGGTTGCGGCAAGTCGACCTTACTGTATCTGTTGTCAACGATGGATACTGATTATGACGGAGAAATCTGGCTTGACGGAAATAAATTGAGTGGGTTGACTTCCGATGACCTTGCCCGAATCCGAAATGAGAAGATAGGCTTTGTTTTTCAGTTTCATTATTTACTTGCCGAATTTACGGTACTCGAAAATGTCATGCTGCCCGCTCGGAAATTAGGATTGAAATCCAAAGAAGAGATTGAGCATGAGGCGATGGCTAAACTGAAATTACTTGGTATTGACGATCAGGCATTGAAGCTGTCAAGTCGCGTTTCCGGTGGACAAAAACAACGGGTGGCAATCGCTCGGGCACTCATCAACAACCCAATGATTATCATGGGAGATGAGCCTACCGGTAATCTGGATTCTAAAAATGCTGATATCGTTTTCGATATTTTCAAGGAGCTTTGCACTGAGCAAAATCTATCGTTGCTGGTCGTTACGCATGATCAGGACTTCGCTAAGCGAACGGATCGAATCATACAGATGGGCGACGGTAAGATATTGGAGATGTGAGGGTATTACGACTTTACAGATTAATGATTAAGAAAGGGGGGCGATCGATGCCGATTGCCCCCTTTCTTTTAAGGTTTTGGACGAATCCGCGTTACCTTGAATTCGGTACGTCGGTTTTTCTGATGTTCGTATTCTGTGCAATGCACCCCGTTCTTGCAATGGTTGACGAGTATTTTTTCTCCGTATCCCCTGTATGTCAATCGATTAGCTTCGATCCCTCTTGCGATCAGGTACTTTACGGTTGCTAGGGCACGTTTATCCGATAGAATTTGATTGTACTGGTCGTTGCCTCGGACATCGGTATGTGAGCCCATCTCTATATCCAGTTCGGGGTTGTCTTTGAGCAATTGAGCCAATTTATCCAGCTCTTTGGCTGCATCCAGACGAATGTTCCATTTGTCAAAGTCATAATAGATGTTTTCCAGGACGATCGGCTTATTGATTACGATTGGTTCTACTTCGAAGTCGGCATAGAAGTCCTCAGAGTACTTCCTTCCAAGGGTAGATATTTCATCTGTTTTGGTAAAGCATCCCATTTTTGTACACAATAAGTGATAAATGGATTCAGGTTTTAAAGAAAATTTGAATTTTCCCTCGACATCACTGATAAGTGTGGAAATCTCACCAGTTGTTTTGTTGGTAATCTCGACGGTTACGCCTTGTATGCGTTTTTCAGATCCTTTTTCATGTGAAATTCCATAAAGATTAAAGGTAGGTGGAAACTTATTGAATGCGTATAACTTATCCGAACTGGCTCTTGATGAGGAAACGAAACCTGTGCGATTGTCCTTATTTAGTGAATACCCGAAGTCATCTTTGGTTGAGTTCAGCGGATAATTCAGATTCTCCGGCGTCGCCCAGCGTTTGCCGTCATGGTATGTAATAAAAACATCCAGCCCTCCCATCGTATTGTGAGCGTCAGAAGAGAAATAAAGCGCTCCATCTTGATGATAATAAGGGAAAACCTCATTTCCGTGCGTATTGACAACAGATCCCAGATTGATGGGTTTATCCCAAGTATTTCCGTTCCATTCGCTGATATAAAGGTCTGCTCCTCCAAATCCACCCGGCATATCAGATACAAAAAAGAGCTTCGTTCCATCTTCTGACAGGGCAGGATGCCCAACTGAATAGTCGTCGCTGTTATAAGAGAATTCTTCGAGGTTTTTCCATTTTCCGTCTACAAGTGTCGCCTTGAAGATCTTCAGATTATTCTCTTTTTTACCATTAACAACCATTTTTCGTTTAAAATAGTTACTGCGGGTGAAGTAAACTGTATTTCCATCTGATGTAAAGGTAGCCGGACCTTCATGCAAACGTCCGTTCACATCTCCTTGCAATAATTCCGGAGAGAGCCAGTTACCTGCACTGTCTTTTTTCATTGTGTAAAGGTCCAAATATGAATTTCCTGTCCAGGCACTCGTTTTTCTTCCGCTAAATACTTCTTTGTCCGCAACGAAAACGGCTCCATTCTGATATTCTATCATACTAAATGCGTTACGAAATTTTTCTTCCTTAATGGGGTTGAGTTTGTAGAGCGTGGTGTCTCGGTAACGCATATTTACAGAGTTACATGAGGTGATTAACATCTTGGCAATGAGGTCGTTTCTGTGTGTTTGTAAATATCGACGGAAATAATCTGCCGCTTCCTCAAATTTGCCTTCCGTCATCGTAACGCGTCCCATCTCGAATAACATATGGGGATCTCTCTTCCCTTGATTAAACATGCGAACGTAAAGAGAGTCAGCATTTTCAAGCTTTCCTGTTTTGAAATAAGCATCGGCAAGTTTTAATTGTAGCGTATCGTTATCTGCCTTGGCGGTTGCCTTTTCCAGATGAGGAATGGATTTGGAGTAGGCCATATAATCGTATAAAGTGTTGCCTTTTCTTGTGTGATAGGCAGTACAAGCGACTGACATCACAAGAATTGTCAATACGAGGATCCGGTTTATTGTTGATTTCATAAGTAAATAATATTTAAAAATAGCGTGGTGTTTTCACTTTTACGAGATCTTTTCCGAAGTCAATGCCTAGCATAATTTCATGCGACCCATTCGAATAGTTGCGCATTTTTGAAAAACTCAAGTCGTAGGCATAAGCTATTCGAAAGTGCTTGTTTGGTTGATACTCCAAAAGAAATACCGTTGCATCTCCTGTTCGGAAAGATGTTCCAAACCAGATCATGTCTTTATATACGATGCTCATGTTAAGATCGGTTTGAATTGGGGAATTTTCGACATATTTCAACAAAATAGATGGTTTTAGTTTAAAATCATTTTTTAGATCGAAAATATAGCCGCCTGTGAGTAAGTAATGCCTCCTTAAGAAACTGGATTTTGACAAGTCGATAGAGGAGGGGTAATCTTTTTGAACAGCGATAAAAGTAGGAACGGAAAGGCCTGCATAGTAGCTCTTGCTGTAGTAATAGACACCTAAACCGGCTCGAGGAATGAGTCTGCCTGTGAGGTCTTTCTGGAATACCTGATCCTGATCCCAAACCGTTAATTTAGTCAAATCGGCTCCGTATTGACTTACACCTGCGTTGATCCCCATAGCGAGTTTATCTTTTTCATTGATCCTGAGTTGATAGGAATAGTTGGCAATGGCACTACTTTGGCTACTCACACCGATTTTGTCGTGCATCAGAATGAGTCCGAGGCCCATATTCTTTTTAGAAATAGGTCCGTCCACTGCGGCAATCATTGTTTCGGGAGCACCATCGAACCTTACCCATTGATTGCGGTAGCTTAGGGTAGATGACCAATAGTCGTGTGAACCTGCATAAGCAGGGTTAAGGTAAAGTCCATTGAACATATACTGGCTTACCAAGGGGTCTTGTTGGGCTAATGCCCCTGCTCCGAAGAGCAGGGATATTGCCAATTGAAATGCTAATCGCTTCATATTCTTCTTTTTTAGTTAGTTGTCAATTTCTTCGCAGATCTACATAACCTGTGAGGGTGATAATTCCATCTGCTGGAATAGTTACTTGTAGGATCACGAAGTAGGTAGCATCCGGAAGCGGTTCTAACTGATTGTTTTCGCCATACCAGTCATTCTGATAATTTTCTTTTTGGAACACGATATTGCCCCATCGATTGAAAATAGTCAGTTCGTTTTCCGGATAAGCATCAATTCCGCGGACTACGAATGCGTCGTTGTCTCCATCGCCATTGGGTGAAAATCCATTTGGCATTTCAAGAGGGAGTGCTTCGTTCAATTCGATACTTTGGCTAATCGCGCAACCGTTTGCGTCTGTGATCACCAGGGAATAGGTGCCGGCACAAAGATTGCTGATGTAATTTTCTGAGGCCCCGTTGCTCCACAGGTAGCTGAAGTCAGTGGTTCCTCCTAAAGTTTCGACATCAATCCAGCCATCGCAAGCGCCATGTTGGGAAACGGCATACGGGCCGTATGTTTTTGAAACCGTGACAAGAGCGACAAGCGTATCCGGCTGTCCGATGTCGACTTCGAGTGTGTCTTTACACCCATTGGCATCTGAAAAGAACACCGTATAACTTCCGGCACTTAAGGAGTCTGCTACTATGCCTTTGTCACCATTTGACCAAAGTATGTTATAGGGAGCCTGTGCATTATAAGCAATTACTCGGGAAGTTCCGTTCTTTGCTCCATAACACAATGCGTCCTCATTTACCGTTGCTACTTGAAGATTTGAAACGGAAGGAATCATACCTCGTGAACTGACATTACAATTATTTGCATCCGTAACATACAAGGTATATCCTCCTGAAACAGCGTTTACAAGGGTTGAACCTGTCTGACCGTTCGACCAGCTGTATGAGTAAGGAGGAGTTCCACCACTGATACTGCTGTAAATAGATCCATCACTTCCTAGGCATGTTGCGGTGTCAATAGTCAACTGGACAATTATGGTGTCTGTTTGATATATGATCGTACTCAATGATGCAGCACATCCTTCTCCGTCCTTCACAATGACAAGATAGTTGCCCGCTACCAGAGCGTTTGCATCCTCAGTTTGTTGACCGTCGCTCCAGAAGAATTCATAAGAGCCTGCGCCACCTGAGACAGTGAGGTCAATTGCCCCTGTTGCAGCTCCGTGACATTTAACGTTTTGAATAGTTGCAAACAGGTTAATTGCTGAGGGTTCTTGAATAGTTGTTTGGGCGGAAGTGGCACAACCGTATTGATCGGTGATTGCAACAGAATAGGTTCCTACTGACAGATTAGTGAGATCCCCAGAGGTTTGACCATTACTCCACTTATAGTTGAACGGTGCACTTCCTCCGAGTACGGTAAGATCTGCGGTACCATTATTTTGCCCATGACAGGTGATATTCGTTGATTCAATGTAGGCTGCAGGTGTCGGATGAATCACAACATTGAATGAACACAGAGATGTATTGCCGTGAATATCTGTGGCTTCATATGTTATAATCGTTGTTCCAACCGGAAAAATACTTCCGCTAGGTAATCCGCTTTTTAAACCCAGTGATGACAAACCACAATTATCGGAAGCCGAAGGTGTCTCATAGGTAATGCGTGGATCACAACTAGAGATGCTCGTTCCACAATTAAAGATGGGGGCCTCCATATCTTTAACGGTTACGGTGAATGAACAGGTGGATTTGTTTCCGGCTAAGTCTGTAGCCGTGTAGGTAACTACTGTGCTTCCTACCTCGAAGAATGTTCCGGGTTGAATACTTCCTACTACTGTTGCCTGACAATTATCAGTTACCGTTGGTGTTCTCCAGGATACTACACGTCCACATTGACCCACTGATGTGTTTATGATGATGCTTTCAGGGCATCCTAGTAATTTAGGTGATTCCATATCGCTTACGCGGATGCTGAAATTGCAGATAGCAGTATTTCCACTTTGATCAGTAAATACCCAATTTACCCTTGTCAGTCCAGTATTAAAGCTTACTCCTTGAAGTGTGCTGAAGGTCCCTTCTGTATCTCCCGATAGCTTGCATACTCCCGATATTATTGTACAATTGTCAATTACTGTAGGATCAAAAGACAAACCGGGTTGCGTGAAGGTGCAGGCTCCAGGGTCAGTCAATAAACTGAGTGTTTCTTCGGATTGACAATTACTTAAGACGGGAGCCTCTTTATCATTGACTTGGATAGGGAAAGAACAAGTGGATTTGTTTCCATTATCATCGCTAGCAGTCCAGATTACATTTGTTATTCCCAGATTGAAAGAAACGCCGGAAAGTGTAGTTCCTGATCCTTGTGTTGCTCCGCTGAGTGAATAACTCAAGCGGGTTGTTCCGCAATTATCTGTGGCAGTGGCATTCCATTCATTGGTCTTTTGTAAGTAAACGCAAGAGGCTTCATCAGTTTGTACGGTGTGTGGTCCACTTCCACTGCAGGAAGTAATTACCGGAACTTGTATATCCGTTACCTTTACATGAAACGAGCATGTCGTTTTATTCCCCGAACCGTCAGTAGCTATCCACGTTACGTTTGTAATGCCATGATTGAAAGTTTCTCCCATGAGCGAAGTTCCGTTACCGCTTGTTGCTCCGTTTAATGTATAATTTAACGAAAGTAAGCTACAGTTATCTTCAGCAGTGGCATTCCAGAGTTTAGAAGTCTGTATGAAGGTACAAAGTCCGTTGTTGGATGAAACTGTTACGGTATCGTTTACACCGCATGAAGAGATGGAAGGCAGAATGTTGTCATTCACCACCACATCAAAGCTACATGTTGATGTGTTTGCTTCGCCGTCAGTTACTGTCCAAAGAACAGTTGTTGTACCAAGGTTGAAATCAACTCCGGCAAGGGTTGTTAAACCTGATGCAGTTGTTGCACCAGAAAGCGTTGCAAGTACAGTGCTTACCGTACAATTATCAGTTGCCGTTGCGTTCCACCCAGTTCCTGTTTTGGTGTAGTTACATTGACCTTCGTCTACATTTACGGATTGGTTACCAGCTGCACCGCATGAAGAGATGGAAGGCAGAATGTTGTCATTCACCACCACATCAAAACTACATGTTGAGGTATTTGCTTCACCGTCAGTAACCGTCCAAAGAACAGTTGTTGTTCCAAGGTTGAAATCAACTCCGGCAAGGGTTGTTAAACCTGATGCAGTTGTTGCACCAGAAAGCGTTGCAAGGACCGTACTTACCGTACAATTATCAGTTGCCGTTGCGTTCCACCCAGTTCCTGTTTTGGTGTAATTACACTGACCTTCGTCTACATTTACGGATTGGTTACCAGCTACACCGCATGAAGAGATGGAAGGCAGAATGTTGTCATTCACCACCACATCAAAGCTACATGTTGATGTGTTTGCTTCGCCGTCAGTTACTGTCCAAAGAACAGTTGTTGTACCAAGGTTGAAATCA
>JBIKYP010000015.1:0-32871 GCA_044355195.1 Crocinitomicaceae bacterium
AATTGTACTCGATATCCCAAAATTTGGGATGCAGGAGCGCCGGGTGAATTTCGTCCATGTCTTTTGACAAGAAGATCTATACGAGGATCCGCATGAATTAGAACTCTTCCCGACGGCTGAGCCAATCCCTTATTCAATCCCACAACAAAGAGCAATAAAACAAAGTGCTTTAGCATACCGATTCAAAAGTCCGTTACAATTTCAAATGTAATAAATATAGCTCCCAAAGAAAATTAGATTACACCAAATGTTGATAAATGATAACACTTATTTAAAAAATAAATTACCTAAAAGTCGATCAAAACATTATTTAGAATCAATATAAATTATAAAATACGCATCCAAAATTGTCACAAAACTGTCATCAAATGGGGTGATTCTTCTAAATTTGCGGATGTCATAAACAGCTTTTTTGACAGCAGACTTGCAGCTTTTTAAATAAAATATCTAATAGTCAGATGTTTAGAATCTTAAAAAATTGGTGTTTCGGTACTTTAATTCTTTTCGTAAATTCCGGAATATCTTCAGTACACGCTCAAGGTGAGGCCTTGTTCAAGGCAAAATGTGCCAGTTGTCACCAGCCACACAAAAACAGTACCGGGCCAAAACTTTTCCAGGTACGTCAGCGTTGGGCTGATGGTGGAGCAGGTGATGGCGCCATCTACACGTGGGTAAATAACTGGCAAAATGCCGTAGCCAGTGGCGATCCATACGCGGTAAAGATCCAAACTTGGTCGCCCACAGCAATGAGTCAGTTTCCTGACCTAAAAAAAGAAGAAATCGATGCAATCTTTGATTGGGTAGATGCGCAGCCCGACCCTGCTAAAACAGGTGCTGACGGTGGAGCCTCAGGTGACGGAGCCACCATGGGAGAGGCAACATCTACGAGTGATGAAGAAGATTCTTCGGGATGGGTTTGGATAATTTTAGGTGTCATTTTTATTACAATTATTCTTGCCGTCGGGGGTGTGCGCAGACAGTTAAAATATGCTACAGCCGAAAGCGAAGGCAAAGAAGTTAATGAACAACTAACCTATGCTGAAGAATTTAAAGCCTGGGCCTGGAAATACAGACTATATGTTGGTCTCGCAACACTTGTCTTGGTTATTGGTTTAGTCGTTTCACTTTTCCTTGGTTTATATAGTATAGGTGTTGTAGAAGAGTATCAGCCTTCTCAACCGATAGCCTTCCCACATGCCATTCATACCGGAACTAATGGCATCGACTGCAAATACTGTCATAATTCAGTAACAAAATCTAAATCTGCCGGATTACCGACGGTAAATGTTTGTATGAATTGTCACAAACAGATTAACGGTCGTACACCGGCGCAGCAGGAACAGATCGCTAAGATTTATGAGGCCGCGGGTTGGGATCCTTCTGGATCTGGAAAATACACTGGTAAAACAAAACCAATTGTTTGGAATAAGGTACATGTTTTGCCTGATCATGTATACTTTAACCACTCTCAACACGTAGTTGTTGGAGGGATAGATTGTAAGCAGTGTCACGGTGACATGACCAAGCAGACAGAGGCGGTTAAAGTACAACCGGTTTCCGAATTGAACAAAATAGAAGGTAACATTCCATTGACTAAGGCAACATTGACTATGGGTTGGTGTATCGAGTGTCACAAGGAGAAAGAAATTTCTACGGGTGCTTTAGACAGCAAGAATGACGGATACTACAATGAGATTCATCGTCGATTGATGAAAGACAAGAAGCTTTATGAGAAATACCTGGAAGATGGTAAAGTTTCCGTAGCAGAACTTGGTGGTTGGGAATGTGCGAAATGCCACTATTAATTAATTAGAACAGAACTAGTCCAAATAGTATATGGCAATGACAAGAAAATATTGGAAAGGTCTTGAAGAACTAAAAGAAACACCAGAATTTCTTAACTCAAGAGATCAGGAGTTTCCTTCACAAATGTCAGTTGAAGAGTTCTTGGGTGAAGAAAATCTGAAGGAAACATCCACTGCTCGTCGTGATTTCCTTAAGTTCCTGGGTTTTAGCGTCGCGGCTGCAACTGTTGCTGCATGTGAGGCCCCAATAACCAAAGCTATTCCCTACGTTAATAAACCCGAGAATGTTACCCCAGGTATGCCAACATGGTACGCTTCGACATATTATGATGGTGTTTCGTACGCAAGCATTCTCGTAAAAACTCGCGAAGGCAGACCAATCTATATTAAAGGAAACAAGGATTTTGGCATGACAAACGGCGGCTCAAACCCGCAAATCATAGCCTCCGTGCTAGGTTTATACGATTCTGCTCGATTACAAAATCCGTCAAAAGGAGGAGCTGAGATTAGCTGGTCGAAATTAGACTCAGAAGTTAAAGCCGGTTTAAAGTCAGCCAAAAAAATTGCTCTTATTACGAATACTGTGATAAGCCCTTCTATTAATTCTGCTATTGCAGATTTTGCTACCTCGGTTGGTGCAACATCCGATAATGGAAAATTCGAACATATTCAATATGATGCTGTCTCTTGTGCAGGAATTCGAGCTGCAAACAAAGAAAATTTTGGAGACGAAATCATTCCGTCCTATGATTTTTCTAAAGCAAAAACAATTGTTAGCATAGGTGCGGATTTCTTGTCGACATGGTTGCTTCCTACACAGTTCGCAACCCAATATGGTCAGCGCAGAAATCCAGATGGAGAATGGATGTCACAGCATTTTCATTTTGAATCTGTATTATCTGTAACAGGATCGAATGCTGACTACCGCGGAATGATCAAACCGTCAGAGCAAGCGAAAGTATTGGCTTATATACTCCGCGCATTCAATGTAAATTCAGGTATTTCAACTGACCTTTCCAAAGAAAATGCAAAAATAGCTGACCTGGCGATCAAGGCTCTAAAGACTTCTAAAGGGGAGTCATTAGTTGTTTCAGGATCTAACAATAAAGGTATTCAAATCCTGACAAACAAACTCAACAATGTATTACGAGCTTATGGGACAACTATTAATCTGAATGAGAAAATCAACCTTTTCCGTTCAGAGGACCAGAAAATGTCAAAGTTCGTTTCTGATGTAATAGCCGGTAAAGGAGCAGATGCAGTATTGTTTTATGGCGTTAATCCTGTTTACACTTTGCCTAATGGAAAAGAACTCGGAGAAGCTCTTAAAAATCTGAAATTGTCAATTTCCTTCTCGTCACATGTGGATGAAACGGCCTCTAATTGTAAGTTTATTGCTCCGGATCACCACGCGTTAGAGTCTTGGGCGGACTTCAACCCAACGACGACACATTTTGCTTTAGCACAGCCTACAATCCGACCCCTCTTTAATACAGCTTCAGTATTAGAGTCATTACTTGTTTGGGCAGGAAAGGTGTCAAGAGGCGGGAAAGATTCAAAGGTAGCATATGATTATATCCGTCAGTCATGGGAAAATACTCCTGTTCTAGAGGAGGTAAGAAGTGCCGACTTACATACATTTTGGAACATGGCCGTTCACAATAGCTGTGTAAATGTTCCTTTAGCTACTGCACCTATTCCAACGTTTAAAGATTCTAATGCTAAGGACCTTCCATCCGGAAAAGGTTTGGAAGTAATCCTATACCAAAAGGCAGGTATTGGAATAGGTTTACAGGCTAATAACCCTTGGTTACAAGAACTCCCCGATCCAATCACCAAAGTTACATGGGACAACTACATAACCATGAACCCTATGGAAATGGAAAAGGAAGGTTACACAACAACCTATGATCAGGAGCACGGTTTGAGCTTAGCTACCCTTAAAGTAGGAAGCAAACAAGTGACCCTTCCAGTATACCCACTTCCTGGTCAGGCTTTAGGTACCGTAGGCGTAGCATTAGGTTACGGACGAGGTGCCAACGGCGAAAACATTGGTAAGGCAGCCTTCCAGACGAAGGAATATGGCGGTAACGATACAGATGCCAAAGGAAATTTGAAACCAATTGGTGCTAATGCGTTTGCGTTTGTTCAATCCGGTAAAACTTTTGGTTACGAGGTGTCCGGATCTATTTCCAAAGAGAAAGGTACATATCCTATAGCCGCGACTCAAATCCATCATACGGTTATGGGTCGTCACTCCATAGTTCGTGAGACGACACTATCAATCTTCAAAAAGAGCGACAAGGAAGCCTACAATCCCGCTCACACACTCCAAAAACTCGATAAAGAAGGCAACCACGTTGAAAAGCCGGTAGGTGAATTCGATTTATGGGATGCTCATCCTGTTGAGAAAATCGGTCACAGATGGGGGATGACTGTAGACCTTTCTTCATGCATCGGTTGTGGATCTTGTTTGGTAGCTTGTCAGTCCGAGAACAATGTGCCTGTCGTAGGGAAAGATGAAGTAAGAAGAGGGCGTGAAATGCATTGGTTGCGTATCGACCGTTATTTCGCTTCAGATGAGGAAGTTGTTCCAGGTTTGAAAAAGGATAAAGATAACATCAATTACGATAATGCAGAAAAGGCGGTAGTGAACCCGAAAGTAGTCCACATGCCATTAATGTGCCATCACTGCAACCACGCGCCATGCGAAACAGTATGTCCGGTTGCAGCGACAACGCATAGCAACGAAGGATTGAACCAAATGGCCTACAACAGATGTATTGGAACACGGTATTGTGCGAACAACTGTCCTTACAAAGTACGCCGATTCAACTGGTTCAACTACCCGTCATACAAAAAATTCACTGAAGTTAACCCTGCGCAAGATGATTTGGGTCGCATGGTACTGAATCCGGACGTCACAGTTCGAACCAGAGGGGTCATGGAAAAATGTTCTTTCTGTGTTCAACGAATCCAAGCCGGCAAATTAGTTGCGAAAAAAGAAGCTCGTCCGGTAGCTGACGGAGATTTCACTTCAGCCTGTGCAGATGCGTGTCCTACAAACGCAATTATCGTTGGCGACTGGAATGATCTTAAGTCAATAGTAAGAACAAGTTCTTCCGATAAACGCGCATACCAAGCACTTGAGGAAGTAGGAGTTAAGCCAAATGTTTGGTATAAAGTAAAAGTGAGAAATGAAGAAAATGCTGCACTTGAGAAGTACCAGGTTGCTGAGGCTCCTCATGCAGCTCACGGAGAATCGAAGGCACATCATTAATAGAAAAAAAATCAGATTGTAATGCATAAAGAAGCAGCAATTCGGGAACCCCTCATCCTAGGTCATAAAACCTATCACGACGTAACAGAAGACGTTTGTAAGCCGATAGAGGATAAAGCACCACGCATGTGGTATATTCTTTTTGGGATCGCGCTTATCATAGGATTGTATGGAGTGGGGTGTATCTTTTATCTCTTAGGAACGGGAATAGGTGTTTGGGGATTAAATAAAACCATTGGATGGGCATGGGATATCACTAACTTCGTTTGGTGGGTTGGTATTGGTCATGCAGGAACCCTTATATCGGCAGTACTATTGTTATTTCGCCAGAAATGGAGAATGGCCATCAACCGTTCAGCAGAGGCAATGACCATTTTTGCAGTATTTATGGCAGGAACCTTCCCGCTGATACATATGGGACGCCTATGGGTTGGGTATTGGACACTTCCTTTGCCAAACCACTTTGGCTCCCTTTGGGTTAACTTCAACTCTCCCTTGCTATGGGATGTGTTTGCTATTTCTACCTACCTTTCAGTTTCACTTGTGTTTTGGTATATAGGTTTAATTCCTGACTTTGCAACAATACGAGACAGAGCCAAAAAACCTGTTTCTAAACGAATGTATTCCATTCTGTCGTTTGGTTGGTCAGGAAGAGCAAAACACTGGAATCGTTTCGAATTGGTATCTTTAGTACTCGCGGGCTTGGCTACTCCACTTGTTTTCTCGGTACACTCTATCGTATCTTTTGACTTTGCTACCTCTGTAATTCCAGGTTGGCACACAACCATCTTCCCGCCATACTTTGTGGCAGGAGCCGTATTCTCTGGATTTGCCATGGTGCAGACGCTTCTTCTGGTTATGCGAAAAGCCATGAAACTCGAGGCTTACATACATACGAAGCACGTAGAATACATGAACATAGTTATCATGGTAACGGGCTCAATTGTTGGTACTGCCTATATCACGGAGCTATTCATATCCTGGTATTCAGGAGTTGAATATGAAGCCTATGCTTTCTTAAATAGAGCTACCGGACCTTACTGGTGGGCCTATTGGTCAATGATGACTTGTAACGTAATTTCACCTCAGCTGATGTGGTTTCGAAAATTGAGAAGAAGTTTGCTATTCACATTCATCATTTCAATAGTAGTGAATATTGGAATGTGGTTTGAAAGGTATGTGATTATTGTTACCTCATTACACCGTGATTACATACCGGCTGCATGGAGTATGCACTATCCGAGTCATATTGATATCGGGGTATACATCGGTACAATTGGATTATTCTTTGTATTCTTCTTATTGTTTGCGAGATATTTTCCAGTTCTTGCGCTAAACGAGGTAAAAACGATATTGAAATCATCCGGTGAATCTTACAAAAATGCACCTGACCACGATCATCATTAATATTTGGAGTATAAACATTTTACAATAGTGACATGGCAGAAAAAGTAATGTATGCAATGTATGACGACGACGAAGTGCTAAAAGACAGCGCGAAAAAGTTAGTGTCTAAAGGGGTGAAAATCAATGAAGTGTTTTCTCCTTTTCCAATACATGGGATTGATCCAATTATTGGTGTTAAAAACACTCGTCTTGGTATTATGGCGTTTATTTATGGTATTACCGGAACAATGCTCGCCACAGTAGGAATGCGTTACTTTATGGTTGTTGACTGGCCTATGAACATCGGAGGCAAGCCAAATTTTACCTACTTAGATAACATGTTAGCATTTATTCCGATCACCTTTGAATTTACCGTATTGTGTGCAGCACACGGCATGGCCATTACCTACCTCTTGCGAAATAAAACGCTTCCTGGAATTCCTGCTCAAAACCCGGATCCACGTACAACAGATGACAAGTTTGTCATTGAAGTTCGTGCATCAGAGAACACCCAATTTTCAGCAGATGAACTGGAGGGAATGCTGAATGAGACAGGGTTGATAGAATTAGACCAGAAAGAATTAAAGTAACAGCACACTGTTAGGATAATAAATGAACGACAAGATGAATATGAAGTTTAATGCACTCACAGGTTTAGCCATCGTTTCAGTAGCGTTTCTGATCCTTGGTTCTTGTACAGCAAATGCAGATTCACCGGGATTGGAATACATGCCTGATATGTATCGCTCACCTGCTATTGAACCATATGTTGATCAAGGAGAAATTCGTGGAAGAATAAACGAAGAAGCAAAGCTTAAGCAATCTGCTCTTACACCTCCGGCAGGAACTGTTCCTTACTTTGGTAAAGATTCTGAAAATGTAAGTCTCATGTTACCCTATTTTCGTAAAGCGAACATAGCATTCAGAGAAACACATGGTTTGTACGGAATGGATCTGACGCGTGACGATGAATATACAGCGGCCGCTGGCGATATCAACCCATACAAAATAACAGCCGAAAATTCGGAAGGAATATTCAAGAAAGGTAAGGAACTTTACACGGCGATGTGTCAGCACTGCCATGGTGAAAAAGGCGATGGTAATGGTCAAATGGTGATAAGTGGCGCGTATGCAGGAGTGCCTAACTATGCTGACAGAGCAACTTTGGGAGACGGTCAACTTTTTTATTCCATTTATTACGGAAAAGGTGCTATGGGTTCACATGCTTCCCTTCTTACAAAAAAAGAAATTTGGACTCTTGTACACTACGTAAGAAAGTTCCAGAATACAGAATATGGCAAATTCAACGCGATGGCAAGTCTGACTGCTGCAAGTACGCCTGCTGATACAACTAAGAAGTAACAATTTAGTATAACATACAGATGGAATTCTCAATTTCAAACAATGCGAAACGACTAACACTAATCCTTATCGGGACAGGGGCGTTATTGACATTAATTGGACTATTTACGTCGATGAGTGATCACCATTTTAAGACCAGGCTACTAGCTAATGGACTGATCAACGGTTTCTTCTTTTTTGCACTCGGTTTGGGAGCGCTTTTCTTTTTGGCTTTGCAATATGCCACGGAAACTGGATGGTATGCTTCAGTGAAAAGGGTAATTGAATCGATTGCACTGTTCTTGCCTTATGGCATGGCCTTGCTCGGACTTGTACTTTTAACACTGACATTCATGGATGGCGCTCACATTTATTCGTGGATGGATCCGGAAATGACCGATCCTAAATCGCATCATTACGATGAAATAATCGCAGGTAAAACTCCCTATCTCAACAAACTATTTTTCTGGATTCGCACCCTTGCTTATTTTGGAGTTTATTTCATCTTTTTAAAAGGCTTCAGAAGTCGTTCGCTAGAAGAAGATCGAATCGGAGGAACAGAGTTACACTTTAAAAACTATCGCAAAGGGGCAACCTTCCTTGTTTTCTTTGCTGTATTCAGTTCGACGTCTGCTTGGGATTGGTTAATGTCAATCGATGTACATTGGTTCTCAACATTGTTTGGATGGTATACGTTTGCAGGAATGTGGTGCTCAACAATGGTCGTTTTGGTTTTGACAACTTTGTATTTGAAATCACAGGGTTATTTACCTAAGGTAAATGATAGTCATATTCACGACATCGGAAAATGGACTTTTGCAACATCATTCTTGTGGTCTTATTTGTGGTTCTCTCAGTTCATGTTGATTTGGTATGCGAATATTGGAGAAGAAGTTGCATACTACATGATGCGTATTGAAAACTTTAAGATTCTTTATTTCTCTATGTTCGTTATTAACTTTGCATTTCCCATGCTCATTCTAATGTCACGCGATGCTAAACGTAATTCCGGAATTCTAACATTTGTTGGTCTAATTATACTGTGTGGACACTGGTTAGATGTTTATATTATGGTATCGGCGGGTTCCTTAGGAGCTAATGCAAAAATAGGAGCCTTGGAAATTGGAATGGCTTTACTTGTAGCAGGTGCTTTTATCAGAATTGTTTTGAATAATCTGACCAAAGCTCCGCTAACACCGGTGAATCACCCTTTCCTTGACGAAAGTATTCACCACGAAATTTAAATACTACAGTAAATTTTAAAAGATGGAAGGTAAATTGATTACTTTGATCGTAATAGTTTTAGGGGTAATAGCTATTGCTCAGTTAGTTCGTGTATATGAGCTGACATCAAAACTTCGAAATCGTGGCGAACACGAGATTACGCAGCGTGACAACAATCTAAACGGTAGAATGATGTTTGGATTTATGTTGGCGATGTATGCGTTTTTCTTTTATCTGATGGCGACATTCGGATGGACCGGAAGAGGAGAAGCGGCTTCAAACATTGGTAAGGAAACAGATTGGCTATTAGATCTTAACTTCATTATTATTATTGCGGTATTCTTCCTGACAAATACCTTGCTTTTCTATTTTACATACAAGTATGTTCGTAAACCAGGAGTCAAAGCACTATACTTCCCGCACAACAATAAATTGGAAATGATCTGGACTATTGTTCCTGCATGCGTATTGGCAGTCATAATAATTCTGGGGTTGAAAAAATGGAATGAAGCAACAGCAGATGCAACAAAAGAAGCAATTAGAGTAGAATTGTTTTCAAAACAATTTGACTGGACGGCTCGTTATTCAGGAATGGATAATCAACTTGGAAGATTCGATTATAAACTCACTACCGACAACAACGAATTGGCATTGATGACAGCTGAAACCATCGATAGCGCAATTGCATCTATGGAAAATGGTCCAAATGGAATTAAACCACTTGAGGCGAAGTTAAACGATGTCAAGTTAATGATGATACCTGAGGATCGCGAAAAAATGGAAACAGATCTGTCACGCAAACAACGAATGATCCGTTTGCTTTACCAAATGAAACAACGTCATAACGTACAAGCAGATAAGGCTGTCTGGGATGACATCATACAAAAAGACACTTTGTATCTCTGTGTGAACAAAGAATATGAATTCAACTTCCGAGCCAAAGACGTTATTCACTCTGCATTTTTCCCACATTTCAGAGCACAAATGAATACTGTTCCCGGTATGGTAACGCGTTTCAAATTTACTCCGGATATTACAACCAAGGACATGCGTGAACGTATGAACAATCCGAAATTCAACTATATTCTGATGTGTAACAAGATATGTGGTGGAGCTCATTACAAAATGAAAATGATTGTTGTAGTTCTGGAAGAGACACAATACAGCAAATGGATAGCAAGCAGGAAAACCTTTAAAGACAATTATACTGCAATGGCAGTGTTAACATCATCACCCGAAGCCTCGGATTCAACAGCAGTAGCTAATGACACGTTAAATGTTGCGATGAATTAATATAACAATACTAAAAACAAAAAAATGGCAGCAGTAGCAAACGATACACACAGACACCACGATGCACACGAGCACCATGATCATGGACATCACGAAGAAAGCTTTGTGTCAAAATACATATTCAGTGAAGATCACAAGATGATTGGCAAGCAGTTCTTAGTCACTGCCGTATTCATGGGAATCGTAGCTATGCTCTTATCCATATTATTTAGGATACAACTCGCATGGCCCGGTGAATCTTCTGACTTCCTCAGTTTCTTTTTAGGTGAAACCTGGGCTCCGGGAGGAGTGCTCAAGGAGGATATGTACCTAGGCTTGGTAACCATTCACGGAACTATTATGGTATTCTTTCTCCTAACCGGAGGACTATCAGGAACGTTCTCAAATATCCTTATTCCGTTACAACTAGGAGCAAGAGATATGGCTTCAGGCTTCCTGAACATGCTCTCCTATTGGTTCTTTTGTATATCGTCCATATTAATGTTCGTATCCTTGTTTATCGAAACAGGACCAGCTATGGCCGGTTGGACGGTTTATCCTCCGTTATCCGCATTACCTCAGTCGATATCAGGCAACGGACTTGGTATGACACTTTGGTTATTCTCTATGGCGATTTTTATCGCTGGTTCCTTAATTGGATCGTTAAACTACATTGTAACCGTATTGAATCTAAGAACGGCAGGTATGACTATGACGCGCATGCCGCTGACCATTTGGGCCTTTTTTGTTACCGCTATCCTTGGTGTACTTTCTTTCCCTGTGCTCTTGTCAGCAGCTTTGCTTTTGATCATGGACCGTTTGGCGGGAACAAGCTTCTACCTCTCGGACATCATCGTTGGTGGTGAAATGCTTACTAATCATGGGGGTTCTCCAATCCTATTCCAGCATCTATTCTGGTTCCTCGGTCACCCTGAGGTTTACATCGTATTGTTACCAGCTTTAGGACTTTCATCGGAGATCATTGCCACTAACGCACGTAAACCCATCTTTGGTTACCGCGCAATGATTGGATCCATACTTGCCATCGGATTCCTGTCCTTTATTGTTTGGGGTCACCACATGTTCATTACCGGAATGAACCCGTTCTTAGGTAGCGTGTTCGTATTCACAACGCTTTTGATTGCCATTCCATCTGCAGTTAAAGTATTCAACTACATAACTACTCTCTGGAAAGGATCTTTAGTACTTACACCTGCCATGTTGTTTGCAATAGGACTAGTTTCGACTTTCATTACGGGTGGTGTTACCGGTATCATCCTTGCTGACTCAGCGTTGGATATTGCTATCCATGATACCTACTTCGTAGTAGCTCACTTCCATATCGTAATGGGTATGTCAGCCGTCTTCGGAATGTTTGGCGGTGTTTATCATTGGTTTCCTAAAATGTATGGGCGAATGATGAATACACGTTTGGGATATGCACACTTCTGGATTACAATTATTGGAGCCTATGGTGTGTTCTTTCCCATGCATTTCGTTGGTTTAGCAGGTGCGCCCCGTCGTTATTATGATTACTCCGTTTACAATGAATTTGACACAAATTCTTACGAAATGATTATGGACCTAAACGTCATTGTAACGGTTTTTGCCATCATCGCCGCTCTAGGTCAGTTTTTATTCCTTTTTAACTTCTTTTACAGCATCTATCGTGGCCCAAAAGCTCCTCAAAACCCTTGGAAATCAAACACACTTGAGTGGACAACTCCAGTGGAACATATCCATGGAAACTGGCCCGGCCAGATACCAACTGTTTACCGCTGGCCATATGACTATTCTAAACCCGGATTTGAGGAAGATTTTATCCCTCAAAACGTTCCATTAGCCCAAGGAGAGGAAGAACATTAATAGAGGTTATAATATTTATATCAAAGCCTTCTGTTGATCAGAGGGCTTTTGTATTTTTGTTTAAATGGTACAATCAGAAGATTCATTCGATTACAGAGAGGAAGCGGAGAACAATTTCGATCAAGAATATGATAAGGTTCTGCGACCACGAACATTGAGAGATTTCGCCGGACAGCCTTCTGTTGTGCACAATCTTGAAATATTCGTCAAAGCCGCAAAGCTCAGGAAGGAGCCGTTGGATCATGTGTTATTGCATGGTCCGCCGGGACTAGGTAAAACCACTCTTGCAAACATCATTGCGAATGAACTTGGTGTAGGTTTCAAGGTAACCAGTGGTCCGGTACTCGATAAACCGGGAGATCTTGCCGGACTATTAACCAATTTAGGAGAAGGAGACGTTCTATTTATAGATGAAATTCATAGGCTTAGTCCGGTAGTAGAGGAATACCTATACTCCGCAATGGAAGACTACGTAATAGACATTCTAATTGATTCAGGACCAAACGCAAGAAGTGTACAGATCACACTAAACGCATTTACACTTATTGGTGCAACAACAAGGTCTGGTTTACTTACTTCACCCTTACGCGCACGTTTTGGCATCAACTCGCGACTAGAATATTATGATAGCAAAACACTGACCTCCATTGTAGAAAGATCATCCGGCTTATTAAATATCCCAATTACCGAAGTGGCAGCCTACAAAATTGCGAGTCGGAGTCGTGGCACGCCTCGAATAGCCAATGCGCTTTTGAGACGCGTACGAGATTTCGCTCAAATCAAAGGAACCGGTGTTATAGAAGAAGAAATTACAGATGTGGCTCTGAACGCTCTCAACGTGGATGAAAGCGGCTTAGATGAAATGGATATTCGCATCCTAAAAGTAATCATAGATAAATTCAACGGAGGACCGGTAGGCATTACAACAATCGCCACGGCCATTGGTGAGAATCATGGTACGCTTGAAGAAGTATACGAACCTTTTTTAATACAGGAAGGGTTTCTCATGCGCACTCCGAGAGGCAGAAAGGCAACGGAAAAGGCCTTCCGTCATTTGGGAAGAGATACCGGATGGATACAAGGCGGATTATTCTGACGAATGAATCTAATACAAATAACACGTACCAACCTAATTCGGGAAAAAGCTTTGCAGATGGGATTCTACTCCTGCACCTTCTCAAAGGCTACATTCTTGGAAGAAGAAGCACCTAAACTAGAAAAATGGCTCAAAAGCGGACATCATGGTAAGATGACCTACATGGAAAACCATTTCGATAAGCGTCTCGACCCAAGGTTGCTCGTTCCAAATGCAAAATCAGTTATAACACTTCTATACAATTATTACACTGATGAAAAACCTACAGATCCGGAAGCACCAAAACTATCTAAATATGCCTACGGTGAGGATTATCATCATGTCATCAAAGACAAATTAAAAGAATTGCTCGCATTCATTCGAGTTGAAATAGGAGAGGTAGACGGACGAGCATTCGTAGATTCTGCTCCTGTTATGGACAAGGCATGGGCACAACGGTCAGGCGCAGGTTGGGTCGGGAAAAATTCAAATCTCTTAAGTAAAAAAGCCGGATCCTATTTTTTCATTGCTGAAATCATTTTGGATCTTGATTTGCATCCGGATGGACCAGTGAGTGATCACTGTGGGACCTGCACAAGATGTATTGACGCCTGTCCAACACAAGCAATTATCAAACCTTATGTAGTTGATGGGTCAAAATGTATTTCATATCTCACTATTGAACTCAGGGATCAACTCATCCCGGATGTGTTTCGAGGGAAATTAGATAATTGGATGTTCGGATGCGATATTTGTCAGGAAGTCTGTCCATGGAATCGGTTTTCAAAACCACATACAGAAAAACGATTTAACCCCCACCAAACACTACTGGATCTAAATCAAAGTGAATGGAATGATCTAACAGAGGATTTATTTAACGAGTTATTTAAAAACAGCGCCGTTAAACGCACAAAATACAATGGATTGAAGCGCAATATTAAGTTTCTTAATCCCTGATGGCCCACTGTGTGGGCTGATCAAACCTGACATTTGAAATGTGATGTTTTTCCTCTATGAGGAAGGTCTAACCAAAAGTTCTTAAAGTCTAAAGCTAGGAATCCTAAGCGTTCAATGCTTCTGCTCCTCCAACGATTTCCAAAATTTCATTGGTTATCGCCGCCTGACGCGCTTTGTTATAACTTAACTTGAGAGAACGTTGTAACTCCTTGGCGTTATCTGTAGCCTTATGCATTGCTGTCATGCGAGCTCCATTTTCTGCTGCATTTGAGTCCAATAAAGCTTTAAACAATTGAATCTTCAACGATTTCGGAACCAGCTCAGAGACTATCTCTTCTTTATTCGGTTCAAAGATATAATCAGTAGATCCGCTATTATTAACCGCTGGAGGAAGTACAGGAAGGAATTGTTCCTCAACAACATTTTGAGTCGCTGCATTCACAAACTGATTATATACGAATACCACTTTATCAAATTCTTTAGTTGAAAACAAACGCATTAGTTCGTTAGCAATAATCGCATTCCTTTCGAAAGAAAGTGATGAAAAGATATCTTCAACCGGAACCAACGTATCGTTAATATAATAGGCCTCTGTGCGTCTAAACACATCTTTAACCTTTTTACCGAGACATATAACCTTCACATTCTTTGAAGCATAGGTCTCATTAACTAAATGCGTTACCTTCTTAATCACATTGTTATTAAAACCTCCACACAAACCACGATTAGAAGTAATAGCAACAATCAATACATTTTTTTCATCACGATGATCTGAATAGGAATTCTCAGATAAATCAAGCGTGCCACTCAAATTACTCAAAATCTCCTGCAATTTATTAGCATAAGGCCGCATTTGCGTAATCGCATCCTGTGCACGCTTCAACTTTGCCGCTGATACCATCTTCATCGCAGAGGTAATCTGCATCGTTGATCCAACAGAAGTGATCCTATTACGTATCTCTTTTAAACTAGGCATTTCATTTAAGCATTTAAAATGAAGAATTGAAAGACTTATTCATTTGTATTCTATATAATAGTTACAAGTAACTTAATTAATTGTCCACTTGTTTAAATGTCTTTGATCCTTTAAAGAGACATAAAAACGAACAACTAATTTGGCAAAGTGAAGGGACTTATCCTGAACTAACGTATTTATTCTCAATTCAGAAATTCCCATCACTCTATTCTCGATTCTGCATTCTATATTAGTATTTATCTGCAATCTCTTTGGCGACACGTGTCAACGTATCGGTGATCTCATCCGTATATTTCCCTGCTTTCAGTTGAACCAATATATCCGCATGTTTTGCGTCAAGATAGTTCAGGAATTCCTTCTCAAATTCTTTCACCTTAGCTACAGGAACTCGTTGCATTAATCCTTTCGTTCCAACAAAAATGATAGCAATTTGCTTCTCTACAGGAAAGGGATCTCCTTCACGTTGCTTCAGAATCTCAACGTTACGCGCCCCTTTATCAAGTACTGACTTAGTAGCCGCATCCAGATCAGAACCGAACTTAGCAAACGCTTCCAATTCACGGTATTGCGCCTGATCCAATTTCAGTGTACCTGCAACCTTCTTCATAGATTTAATCTGAGCATTACCCCCGACACGAGAAACGGATATACCCACATTAATCGCAGGTCGAATACCAGCATTGAACAAATCTGACTCAAGGAAAATCTGACCATCAGTAATTGAAATGACGTTTGTTGGAATATACGCAGAAACATCACCTGCTTGTGTTTCAATAATGGGTAAAGCGGTCAATGAGCCACCACCTTTTACAACCCCCTTCAAGGATTCAGGAAGGTCATTCATCTGAGATGCAATCTTATCGTCCGCAATAATCTTCGCGGCACGCTCAAGCAATCTAGAATGAAGATAGAATACGTCACCAGGATAAGCCTCACGACCCGGAGGACGACGCAAAAGAAGAGAAACCTCACGATACGCTACTGCTTGCTTTGAAAGGTCATCATAAACAATCAGTGCAGGACGTCCTGAATCACGGAAAAATTCACCAATAGCAGCACCTGTCATGGGAGCATAAAACTGCATGGTTGCAGGATCAGATGCGTTTGCAGCAACAACCACTGTATAAGCCATAGCACCGGCATCTTCAAATTTCTTAACGATTCCAGCAACAGTTGAACCTTTCTGGCCGATAGCGACATATATACAGAAAACAGGCTCGCCCCTGTCATAAAACTCACGCTGATTAATGATTGTATCGATAGCCACAGTGGATTTCCCAGTTTGTCGATCACCAATAATCAATTCACGCTGACCTCGCCCAATTGGAATCATAGCATCAACTGCTTTAATTCCCGTTTGCATCGGCTCGGTCACCGGCTGACGAAAAATAACACCGGGAGCCTTTCGTTCGATAGGCATTTCATATAATTCCCCGGAAATAGGTCCTTTACCATCTATCGGCTGACCAAGTGTGTCTACCACGCGACCAACCATTCCATCACCAACATTAATAGAAGCGATACGACCAAGTCGTTTTACAGTATCTCCCTCATTAACATCCGTAGAGCGACCTAATAATACAGCCCCTACGTTATCTTCTTCCAAGTTTAATGCGATACCCTGAAGCCCATTCTGGAATTCAATCAATTCACCATACTGAACACCATTCAAACCATAAATACGTGCGATACCATCACCTACCTGAAGTACAGTACCCACTTCCTGCAATTCAGCTTCCGATCTGAATCCTGCTAATTGCTCTCTTAAAATTGCAGAAACTTCTGCCGGTTTTACATCTGCCATTTTCTCTTTTTTTTATTTCGATCCTAAACAGGATTATCTTGTTAAACGTTGCTTTAAATTTTTAAATTGAGTGGAGATTGAAGCATCAATCTGCTTGTCGTCCATACGAACTATAAACCCACCTATCAGTGACTCATCAATCACTTCGGTAACTTCCGGTTTACCTTTCACGGAGGCACGAATCTTCTCAATTATGACATCTTTCGTTTTAGCATTCAATGTTTTGGCCGAAATCAATATTATCGGAACAATCCCTTTGTGAGCTTGCAATTGCGTACCAAATGAAGAAGCTATCGCACCCAACATATACTCGCGGCGGTTCTTTGTAATAAGCTCGATGAACATAGTAGAAAGTCGTTCGAAATCACCGAAAATAGATTGAAAAATACTGATCTTCTTATCTGACTTAATAATCGGCGAATTCAATAGGATTACAAAATCTTTCTCTTCCGTACATACCTTTTGAATGTAAGCCATGTCAGCAGCAACCTTATCCAGATTACCTTGCTCGATAGCAAGCTCCAATAGAGCTTTAGCGTATCGTGATGCAGCTTTAGTACTGTTCATGGAAGGATTAGTTCAGGTTGATATCTCCGGCCAACTTGTCAGCCAATGCTTTTTGCTTGTCATCAGAAGCCAACTCCCCACGAACTACTTTCTCAGCTATTTCAATTGAAAATGAGGCAACTTGCGTCTTTAACTCAGAAATTGCGGCTGCCTTTTCTGCTTCTATTGTTTGTCGAGCTACCGCTACAATCTTATCAGCTTCAGCTTTAGCAGCTACTTTGGACTCGCTCACTATTCTAGAAGCTGTCTCCTTCGCATCCTTAATAATGGAATCTCTTTCCGCACGCGCTTCTTTCAATAAATTCTCATTTTGGGATTGCAAAGCTTGCATTTCCAACTTTGTCTTTTCCGCCAACTCAAGAGAATCAGCAATTTTTTGCTCGCGTTCGTTTACTGCGTTCAAAATAGGTTTCCAGGCATACCTTCTTAAAAGAATCAGCAATGCTAAAAAGATCACTGATTGCCAAAAGAACAATCCCACCGAAAACTCATTTAATAACTTTTCCATTTTATTTATTTTAATGTCAAATAAAACTGTCACCGTAACCAACCGTCACGGTGACAGCAAACGATTTAAACTGCAAACAACGCAGCAAATCCAATACCTTCGATAAGCGCTGCCGCAATAAGCATCGCTGTCTGAATTTTGTTAGTTGCTTCCGGTTGACGAGCAATCGCTTCCATAGCAGAACCACCGATACGTCCAATACCGATACCTGCTCCGATTACAACCAAACCTGCACCTACAATAGCTGGAATGTTCATGTTATTTATTATTTGAGGTTAAAAAAATACAACTTATTAATGATGATCATCGTGATGTTCCTCAACTGCAAAGCCAAAGTACAAGGCGGTAAGCATCGTAAAAATATAAGCCTGTAAGAACGCCACTAAAAGTTCGATAATGTTAAGAAATAAAGTCAGACCCAGAAAAGCGCCTTTTGCTCCCCAATTATGAAACACGAACAACAAACTTATCAAAGAACCAAGAACTATGTGTCCTGCCAGCATATTGGCATAGAGACGGATCATCAGGGCAAAAGGTTTAATAAAGACTCCCAACAATTCGATTGGAGCTAGAATGATTTTCATTGGAACAGGCACCCCAGGCATCCAGAAAATGTGTTTCCAATAATTCCCGTTCGCTGTGGATTGAGTAATAATGAAAGTCAAAATAGCCAAAGTGAAAGTGACAGCGATGTTACCGGTGACATTGACTCCAAAAGGTGTCATGCCGACAAGGTTTAAGAACCAAATAAAGAAAAACACCGTCAATAAATACACCATGTACTTTTTATAATTCTTCTGCCCAATATTCGGAATAGCAATATCATCGCGAATAAACAAAACCAGTGGTTCAAAAAACTTAGCCACCCCTTTCGGTGCCATAGAAGTCTTGTATGAATCCGCCATCCCTTTGAATACAAAGAACAGAACAAACGCCATGATTAAGGTAACAAATACGTTTTTCGTCATTGAAAGGTCTAAAGGCGCATCTACAGTTGGATGACCATGTGCATTTGGCTTGAGGTCACCACTTGCATCTGTTCGGTAGATCTTGCCATGCTCCAGTTTATAGTAATTTCCTTTAGACTCCACAACTTTATGTCCATGCTCAAACTTGGAAGACATAAATACATGTAAACCATTGTCCCACAGTATAACAGGCAATGGAAAGCCATAGTGTTTACCTTCGCTATTGTCCGAGTATACGTGAAAATAGTGTACGTCCTGAGTGTGATGCTTAACATATTCACTCATGTCCTCACGTTTTTGCTCCTCAGCTGAAGGCTTTGCAGAGTTTACAGTTGTGTGTTCTGTGGTTGTACTTGCTTTGATTAGCAGTGGATTTAAAATGCTCAGAACAAAAAGAATACCTAGTAATTTACGCATAAACGGCAACCAGTAGTTGATAAAATTGGTGCAAAAGTACACATAATTTTAAATGTTGATTGGCAGAATACCCACATTTTTTTCCAACTAGTATTCAGAACTGTTTAATTCTTTCATTATAAAACGAACCTCAAGAAACAAGCATATTGCATAAGGAACGAAAAAAGAGAAAAACGTGTGACTCTTCAGGGTGTTGGTCTGACCAAGAAAAGGCTCAACGGCAAACAGAAATAAACCAAATTTAAATAAGCTAAAATAAAGGAAATAATATCCTAGATAAGATTTAATTTCTCTTTCTTTCAAAAGAAACCCTACCAAAAAAAGCAGAGTGACCGAGCCATTGTAGGCATAGGTAAAAAAAAGTTCCTGTCTCCACTTCTGTTCATAGTAAAAGAACTGCACAGCAAAAACAGGCACTAATATCAAAAAGATCGGGAGAAGAAAAGCCCAGATATGCTTAATCATCCTCCTTTTCATCATTCAGTTTGTTAACCTGACGAAGAATATTGTAAAGTGAAAGAGCGACCGCCAAAAGTGTACACCCTATTGTGAACCACTTTTTGTTGGATGGGAAACGTTCGTCCAAATATTTACCCAAATAAGCCCCTAAAAAAATAGTGGCACCCATCTGGATGCCAATTCCCGAAAGTCGGGCAAATTTTGAAAAGTTCCTTTTAGGTCTTTCCGACATTAGTAAAGCGTATTTTCAGGTTCCTCGGTGCTCGAAGAAGAAGCAACCGAAGCACGTTGATTTCCCGCAACACCCATCTTGCATGCACCCAAGAATACTGCCCCCTCTTCAATGTGGAGTTTATTCGTGTAAATATCTCCCTGAATGTTGGATTGTTCACGAAGAATCAACAAGCCATCTACCATCAACTTGCCCTCTATTCTTCCTTCAATGTCAGCTTCCTGGCAAGTGAGATTCCCTTTAAGCAGACCACTCTCTCCGATAAGCACTTTGGCAGAAGTCGTGATATTTCCTTCAACTTCTCCATCAATGCGGATGTTGGTTTCTGAAATAATATCTCCAATGATCTTAGTTCCTTCAACCAATTTGTTCACACGATCCGTGTTTTCAAAATGTGTTTTTTCTTTCTTATTCAACATAACTAATAAAATTCATCGTAAAATGTCTCATACTCTTGAAGTTGTTTATTCTCAAACAACAACTTCAAATTTTCCTGAGTAATCACCATTATTTTGGCCTTCTGAAGATCAAGCAGGTGCTTCCTCGTTGATTTGAATATACGAACATAATTCAATGCGGTTACATCATTTTTAAATTCTTGTACTAAAAGAATGTTTTGATTATCCCCGTAAATCTTTGCACTTGACTTGAGAGAGAGCTTGCTAAAGAACTCTCGATTAAAGTCAGATACCTTTGATTTTGAGAAACTTGGACTATCCTTTCCATTTAAAAAAATGATGACCCAATGGGCTAAATTTTCATCAAATTTGAATGGAGATTTATTCGAGCGATCCGCAATACTATTTTTTGAAAATCCTTCATTAATTATCTTAATCATTGTTTTCGCAGCCGCATCTTCTTCTGTTCCGGGATATTCAGCGACGACTTGTTCCAACATGGGCAACAACTCTTTTTTATTTTCAGTCAGTTGACCCATTGACGTGGCTTTGAGCAGCATATATTTGGGGCGGAATTTATTGTTTTTATCCTCATTAATTACCGCATCCGCCCGGGAGATTACGGGCATGTACAACCCTTTCTTGTAGCGCTCAAATACTGTTAAATATTCTTGTTCTGCTTGGGCATCTCTTTCTTTTCGCTTTATAAAATAATCCGGGTCACGGAGATAATTCGCATAATCTGAATTCGGATAAGTATTTAAAATATGTTCCTTCTCCAATTCTGCCTTTGGATCCTTGGAAGCCAAAAATATTTTATGTAGTTGATAAGAAGATGAAAGATCAAATTCACACTCTACATTTCTCGAGCGGACATCTTCGAATTGTTTGCGCGCCGTAACCGGCTCATTTAATTGTTCCTTGTAAATGATTCCGGCACTGTAAAGCGCCTCCAATAAGCGCTGAACTGAGGCGGACATCGCACTATCTGAAAGAGGAATAGATTTAACCAACCGATCCACAGTTAAAGTATCCTTTTCTTTAACTTGTTCGGACGTTTCAAACTTATTTGTGTCTGCCTCTACATCCGTTTTTATTTCCTTAAATTCGGTTTTATCGCTCCTTCTCCAATTGTCCTCATTTTCACGGCTACCCCATAACCTGCGAAACTCATCATATCCTTCGGTGCGTGATTTTGTGTTGTTAAAATACCATTTGTTACCCGATCCACCAGACTGAACAAAGACATTTTTATTTTGTTGCAACTCACGTAATTTCTCAGCCTCCTTTTTCTTTCGACGAAATTCATCCTCCTTTTTCTGCCTGATCACCTTTTCTATAAAAGCCGTTCTGTCTTCCGAATTCATTCGAGCGATTCTCTGAACACTATCCTCATAAACTGCTGTTTCAACTGCTCGAACAAGATCTTTAAGATTTGCCGCCTTGTTTCTTATCACTTGAGCATTCGGGTAACTTTCATCTATAACCATAGCACAAGAATCATAATATTTTTGAGCTAAAATGTAATCGCGCCGCTTGTAAGACAAATTAGCCAGTTTCTCGTAGGACATGCCTTTTTGCCTGGCATTAGAGATGGAATAAAAAGTGGAAAGCGTTAGAAGTTCAATTGCCTTTTTTTCATTTGACTTTTGAAGCTCAATTTCTGCCAAAGCGTAATAAATTTGATCCTTATATTGCACATTCTTCTCATCGCGGAGCATTTTGATCAGTTCCTTACGCACCTTTTCATCACCACCCAGAAAGGCGCGTTTCAGGCGGGCATTAAAATGCATTTCATAGGGAGCGCTGTATTTAAGGCATTGCGAGTACCTCTTTTTAGCTTCTTCTTTGTTGCCCAGCAACTCATTAATTTGAGCAATGATAAAATGTATGCGGGACTTATCGGCCTTTTTTCTTGCGTATTTTAAAGAGGATTCCAAAAACTTGATGGTTTCTACATACTCCTTTTTATGTAAGGATAAATTGGCTTTTGTTTTTTCTAAATCGAAATAAATCGACTTTGGCACCTTTGCCGGGAGCAACTCATCCTTTTCTTTGTTTTTTTTACTCTTGTTTCTTTTTTCTTTGGACGATTTTTCGGTCTTGGTTCGTTCTTCTTCATCTTTAATAGCCTTATCCAAAGCCTTCAAATTGAAAATGGCCTCCGTCAGCTTATTCGTTTGGATGTTAATCTTAGCCATCCATAGGTCTGCAACATAAATTGAACGGTCATTGGAGTAAAACTTTTTAATAAACGAAAACCCTTTCATGGCGCTTTCATAATCTCGTCGATAGAAATTTGCAACCCCTATCGTAGTCCAATTTTCGTCAATCCAAGGGTTATGTTCTTCCGTCTTTTTGGACTGTGATATCAGATTGTCTTCAGTTATATTATTCCGTTGCGCTAATTCATCGCCATTATTAAGTGATTTATCTATCAATGGGCTACCTCCTTCAATCGATAATTTTCCTAACTCTGCCAATTGACTCTTTCTCTTTTGAGACGTTCGGCCGAAACTAGGCATACTATGGTTTTGAATAACTTTTGTGCATTTCGCAATTGCGGTATCTATATTTGAATACATACCCTTCGATTCTTGTTCGTTTGGCAAAGGGTCAATTGGTAGCAGTTCGTAGTAATTTTCTTTTAGGGAAGATTTGTAGTCAATCAATGATTGTCGCAACAACTCATTCGCATTAAAATATCCATTGTAGCGTGCAGTAAGCCCATGATAAGAGCGACTTAAAAGGGTATTCTTTTCTGTAGAGCAACCCGACAGAAGCCACATCGCAAGAAAAAAAAAGATTATAAAATGAAGGTGTCTGAACATTAAATGACTAAGAAGAAATTTCGAAATCTAAGAACGTAAATACAGCTCTATTATTTCATGCATTAGTACACACTCTTATGCAATATTGGTGAAAACTTGCTGAATATCATCATCATCTTCAATCTTATCCAACATTTTTTCCACTTCAAGTAATTGTTCTTCTGTCAATTCAATTGGAGACGTGGGAATGCGCTGCAGGTTCGACTTTTGTACTTCCACCTGCATATCTTCAAGTGCCTTTGCTATGGAACCAAACGAACTATAATCTCCGTAAACATAAATTTTTTCTCCTGACACTTCAATCTCCTCACATCCTGCATCAATCAGCTCAAGTTCCAACTCCTCAGGATCAATCCCGTTTGTATTATTAATCTCGAACACAGACTTACGATTGAACATAAATTCAAGAGAACCATTGGGCACGACACTTCCGCCGGCCTTATTAAAATAAGACTTAACATTCGCAACTGTTCTTGTAGGATTGTCCGTAGCACACTCCACCATGACTAAAATCCCATGAGGCCCTTTTCCTTCATACACGATTTCAGTGAAAGCACTAATGTCCTTTTGTGCCGCTCTTTTAATTGCTGCTTCAATGTTATCCTTAGGCATATTCTCTGCCTTTGCATTCTGAATGGCTGTTCGAAGCTTAGCATTGGTGGCAGGATCTTCACCCCCCTCTTTAGCCGCCATGGTAATGGCTTTTCCCAGTTTAGGAAATAACTTGGACATCTTGTCCCATCGCTTTTCTTTTGCAGCCCTTCGGTATTCAAACGCTCTTCCCATCTGAACTTTTCATTATTTACACAAAAATATATTTTTCTTTCGATAGCCATCGTTTAAATAGGCTTAAGTCATTCGCTTACCAAAATGATTCTTATTTGAACCCCTTAGAAACAACCATTGATTTGAACCAGCAGTAGTTGTGACTTTTTTACTTTTGTAAACAAATAGTTCATCAAATGAAACGCATTCTGATCCTGGGCGCAGGTCTTTCATCTTCGTCACTAATTCGTTACTTATTGACTCATTCCTTCGACAACAACTGGCAAGTATGCATTACGGATCAGAACATCCATTCTGTTCTCAATAAGATTGGAGGACATGAGCGCGGGGTGGCTCTTAACTTTGATGCACTTATCCGAAGCGAAAGACTTTCGGAAATTGAAAAATCTGACCTGGTTATTTCCATGTTGCCGGCCCAATTTCATTCGGAAATAGCTGAAGACTGTATTGCTCTAAAGAAAGATTTGATTACCCCATCGTATATCTCAAAAGAGATGCAAGCCTTGCACAAAAAGGCATTAGACGCAGGCATTGTCATTATGAATGAAATAGGTGTGGATCCCGGAATAGATCACATAAGCGCGATGAAAATCATACACAACATAATGTCAAAAGGAGGAAAGATTGAGGCATTTCGTTCGTATTGCGGAGGACTAATGTCACCAGAAAGTGACAATAACCCTTGGAACTATAAATTTACCTGGAATCCACGAAACGTTATTCTGGCAGGACAAGGTACGGCCTCTTGTTTTTTAGATCACCACGAATACAAATACATCCCCTATAATCGTTTATTCAACAGAACATTAAGAATCTCAATTGAAGGTTACGGCGAATTTGATGCTTATTCCAATCGCAACTCCCTGTCGTACAGGACCATCTATGGCATAGACGATATACCGACTATTTTTAGAGGAACCCTTCGTCGACCGGGTTATTGCGAGGCCTGGAACGTCTTCATTGAACTCGGCATGACCGACAACTCTTACCACATGGAACGATCTGATACCCTAACCCCCAGGAGTTTCCTAAATTCCTTTCTGCCTTACCATCAGAGTAAGTCGGTGGAAGAAAAATTTCTTCAATTTCTGAGAGATGAACGTGCCCATTTGTACCCAAAATTTGAATGGCTCGGTTTATTTGATAACCATTCTGCTTTAGGACTCAAAGACGCGTCACCTGCACAGTTATTAGAAACCATTTTGAAAACAAAACTTACTTTAAAAGAAGGAGATAAAGACATGTTGGTCATGTACCACGAATTCGAGTACACATTAAACAATAGCAGACATAAAATCATATCCTCTATGGTCAATATCGGGGAGGATCAAGTATACACTTCAATGTCAAACACTGTTGGTTTGCCGGTCGCCATTGCGGCCAAATTAATCCTGAAGGGAAAAATCCAGACAAAGGGGGTTACACTCCCTGTGAATTCCGAAGTATACTTGCCTATTCTTGAGGAACTCGCTCTGCTCGGCATTTGCTTTCATGAAGAGCATAGCGTTATCCCTTAAACAGCATGTTTGCATAATTCGTTCCTCATGCGCAATGAAGTGATATCTTTGCAAGATTCAAAATAATACACATGTCATCAAAGGATACATATACGGTTACAGCTGCCCTTCCTTACGCCAATGGTCCATTACATTTGGGTCATGTAGCCGGAGTGTATTTGCCTGCAGACATCTTTGTTCGATTTCTTCGTATGAATGGTCACGATGTAGCCTTCATCTGCGGAAGCGATGAACATGGCGCGGCAATTACATTGCGTGCAAAGAAGGAAGGTGTCTCTCCAAAAGAAATTGTTGACAAATACCATCACATCATTCGAAAATCCTTTGAAGATTTTCAGATATCATTTGATATTTTTCACCGAACAACTGCTCAGATACACCATGAAACATCCCAGGAGATTTTTCTAAAGTTGTACGAAAACGGGAATTTCACCCAGGAGACATCAGAACAATATTATGACCAAGAATTCGCTCAGTTTTTGGCTGACCGATACATAACCGGAACCTGTCCTAAATGTCAAAATTCTTCGGCATATGGTGATCAATGCGAAAAATGCGGAACTGATCTTAGTCCGACCGACCTCATCGATCCTAAATCGACCTTAAGTGGAAACACCCCTGTTTTACGAGCCACGTCTCACTGGTATCTTCCCATGGATCGTCATGAGGAATGGTTGCGCGAGTGGATCAAAAATGGGGTTTTGGACGGTGTTCAACAGCATGACCCAAAAACGTGGCGGAATCAGGTGATTGGACAGTGCATGTCGTGGATCGAGGGTGGCCTGCATTCCCGTGCCATGACACGCGACCTAGACTGGGGAGTAAAAGTGCCCTTGCCAAACGCAGAAGGGAAAGTGTTATATGTTTGGCTCGACGCCCCTATAGGATACATATCTGCCACTAAACAATGGGCCCTTGACAATGGCAAAATCTGGAGCGACTACTGGACAGGAAACCGAAAACTCATCCACTTTATCGGCAAGGATAACATAGTCTTTCATGCCGTAATTTTCCCAATCATACTAAAGAGTTATGGCAACCTCATTTTACCTGACAATGTTCCTGCCTATGAATTCCTTAATCTTGAAGGAGATAAGTTTTCCACCTCACGTAACTGGGCCGTATGGCTGCATGAATATCTTGAACGGCATCCGGGTAAAGAGGATGAGTTAAAGTATGTCCTCACCTCTATTGCACCCGAAACGAAAGACTCAGAATTTACCTGGAAGGAATATCAATCGAGAATTAACAATGAGTTGGCTGATATTCTTGGAAATTTTGTAAATCGTTCATTTGTACTTACGAACAAGTATTACCATGGAGTTGTTCCTCAAGCGGGTCCGTATACCGTTGATGATGAACTTGTTTTAGCAGAAATGAAGGCTATTCCAGAGCGGATCAAAAAATTAATTTATGCTTACAAGTTACGTGATGCACAAGCAGAAGCTATGAACCTTGCGCGATTGGGAAACAAGTATCTGGCGGATCAGGAACCATGGAAACTCATCAAAACGAACCCCGAACGTGTTCAAACCATCATGCACATAGCCTTACAAATTAACGCAAATCTGAGTATTGTTTTACAACCTTTCCTTCCCTCTACATCCATGAAATTATCTGCTTACCTAAATTTTACAGAATCAACGTGGGCAAATGCTGGGAATATTCATTTGATAGGAGGAAAGCAGATTGGATCACCTGAGATCCTTTTTCAGAAGATTAGCGATGAAACTGTTGAAAATGAAATAGTCCGTTTACACAACTCCCGACAAATGGAAACAAATTATGCCCCGCAAAAATCGAATATTCAATTCGGAGATTTCACAAAACTTGACATTCGCCTTGGAACGATCATCGAGGCGATAAAAGTTGAGAAGGCAGATAAGCTTCTAAAGCTCGTAGTAGACACTGGTATAGATAAACGAACCGTCGTCTCAGGAATTGCCGAGCATTATCAGCCCGAAGAAATCATCGGAAAAACTGTTCAGATTTTGCTCAATCTTGAACCGAGAAATATTCGTGGTATCGAATCACAAGGGATGATTCTTATGGCGGAAGATATAGAAGGAAAACTCAGTTTCATGGTTCCGGAAAAAGGTTTTGGTAATGGAGCAACTATTCAGTAACGCCTCCTAAACCTAAGAGCTTCCCGGTAAGCCGGCCGAATTCATGCATTGGAAGAATAAAAACCATTCCCTCAAAACGTCAATTAGCAGTTTTCACTATTGCTGCACCATCAAAACTTGAAAGCAAACTTTTTCCTATCTTTCCTTCATGAAAATCGTACTCTTAGATTCTGTGCATCCCATACTTTCAGAGCGATTAACAAAACATGGATTCAAATGTGTGGACGCCCATAAATTAAGCCGAGATACTTGCTTGCAAGAAGTTGCAGATGCACATGGGATCGTAATCCGTTCGCGTTATACCATGGATGAGGAATTTCTGCAATTTGCCCCACAACTCAAATGGATTGCTCGTTCGGGTGCCGGAATGGAGAATATCGACATACTATATTGCCAGAGGCGAGGTATTAAACTTTACAATTCGCCCGAGGGGAACAGAAATGCAGTTGGTGAGCATGCATTAGGAATGTTACTTTCACTCATGAATAAACTGCACACGGCAGACTACCAGGTTAAGAACGGAAAATGGGATCGTGAAGGAAACCGGGGCATAGAACTAGATGGAAAAACCGTTGGAATCATTGGTTTCGGAAATAACGGAAGTGCCTTTGCTAAAAAACTCCGCGGTTTTGATGTGAAACTAATGGCGTATGATAAGTACAAAAAAAACTTTGGCGACCATTTCGTAATGGAGTGCACTCTTCATGCCGTACTTAAAAACGCCGATGTGATTTCACTGCATCTTCCGCAAAATAAAGAGACAATGTGGATGATTAACGATCAATTCTTTCAGCGACTGCAAAAACCTATTTGGTTTCTTAATCTGTCTAGGGGAAAGATTGTCGATACAGCCGCTCTGGTGCGTGCTCTGAAAGAAGGTAAGGTGCTTGGTGCGGGACTCGATGTTCTGGAATATGAAAAAAGCAGTTTTGAACAGTTCTTCAATCAGGAATTACCAGAGGATTTCAAATACTTGTTAGCGGCAAATAATGTAATCCTTTCCCCACATGTGGGTGGTTGGACGCAAGAAAGTTACTATAAACTAAGTAATGTGCTCGCGGACAAAATCTTGGCTGACCTGGCATAAATAAGTTTCCCAGGATTGACGAATGCTTTAAAGTTACTGACTGAATAAAAAAAACTTGTTTAATCCAAAGTGGCCCCCACCCTTAAAATATTACCAAAATACAAGTCTTTACCAGTGGTTGTTTTCATCCATAATTCATTGAGCTCAAAAGAGCGGCCTATAAAATACATTTCGGCAAGTGATTGAATCATCGCAATATCCAAGGTGGGTGAATAGGTATTCATAACCAAGAAACCGTCCGTTTCGAGTAGGTCCGCTGTGGTGGCCATTAACTCATCGATTTTGTCTTCCAGCTTCCACTTCTCTCCTTTAGTCCCCAATCCCCATGCGGGCGGATCCATAATAATTCCCTTGTATTTATGTCCTCTTTTTTGCTCACGAGCAGCAAATTTAAGGGCATCATCCAATACCCACCTGATATTGAGAAGCCTGCTATCCTGCATATTCCCACGTGCCCATGAAATGAGTTGTTTCACCGAATCTACATGCAGCGTTTCTGCGCCTCGGTAGCGTGCAATACATGAAGCAGCGCCAGTGTATGCAAACAAATTAAGAAATTTATCCCCAGATTTCAGATGACCATTAATAAAATCCCAGTTGGTGCGTTGTTCGGGGAAAAGTCCGACATGTTTAAATTTTGTAAGTTCCAGTTGAAAGACCAACTGCTCATAGGTGATATGCCATTTCTTAGGAGCGTTTTTCTTCAATGGCTTCCAAAAACCCGATTTACCTTGCTTTTGAATGAACTCCCAATGAGCAATTTGCTGCCATTCTTTAAATGTATTCCCGGATTTAAAATAGGCCTGAACTTCGGGACGAACGGTCAGGATACTACCCCAACGCTCCAGTTTTTTTTCGCCACCTGCATCTATCAGCTCATAATCCTTCCAACCTGAAGTATAGAGGCGTTTGGCTGACATCTTACTTCTTACGGGGCATCTTTTTACGTCCGCCCATCATTTGAGACATCCGCATCTGGTTCTTTGAAGGTGCCATCTTCATCTGATTCTGCATCATTGAGATCTGTTCGCGCATCATACCTGAACTATCCATTTTTTTGGCTTCCGCCAATAATTTATCTGCTTCGCTCTTTCTTCCGGTTTGCATACATATCCCGGCCAGGTGCATTCTGGCCACGGCATTATCCTGTCCGGTCCGCAAACCTATAGAAAGCGCCTTACGCAAATATTGTTCACTTTTAGCAAATCCAAACTCCTGAGTATTCATGACTGCTTGAAGGAATAACACGTAGGCATGTTGTCTAGGTGGCATCAACTGAGGATGTGTAATTCTGTTAATATACTTCTTCGCTTTTTCGGTGTTACCAAGTCTCATCTGATTTAAAGAAAGAATCATATTCTCGTTTCGGAAGAAGGAAAGAATAATAATAGCAGTCACGAATAAGAACGTAATTCCCCATCCCCAATGACCACTCGTAAAAAGATAGATGTTAAAGAAAAGAGCAGTAGCTGCAAGTATGCAGCGAATAATAAATCCAATCATTATGTTAATCTATTCTAGGTATACACTTCCATTTTGTCACCTTAGTGCATGCTATTCATGTCTCATATTCCGGCACTCGGAACTGCAAGGAAATGACAAAAATTTGAGCAAATATAGGAATTCCTTTGGATGTTAATGTTCTTACCGAGCCGGCGGGCCCACATATTCCATACATGGATTCGTTCCCACCCAACATTCTCCATTCTGCCGAAACTCAATGAGTGTATCACTTGTGATATCAAGGTAGAGATCAACTTCTTTACGCCATTCGTCAAAACAGGCATCGGTTTTAATTTTATATAGCTCATTCGGCATTACGCTAAACTTCTTTATAAATTCATCTAAAGACAAGTTTTTATCCGCAAGTTTGAGGAAATACTTTCCCTGAGGCAACTTGAATAAACTATTACCATCTTGATCCAAGGTAAATTCCTTAACGATATGATTATCCGGTTCGCTTTTTGATCCCTGAAGAACGTGAAAAGTCAAACCTCTCAGCGGCTCATCGTACCCGAAGGCCATTTCGGGCGAAGGCTTTGCTCCTCCACAGTAGGGCTTATGAACCGTTCCATGAATATGGACCGTTTTAAGCACCTCATCCTCATGTACTCGAAGACTTTTGCAGGAGCTGAGTAAAACCAATGGGAAGAAGAGAATATAGAACACATTCATATTCAATACAATTTAGTACGAAAGTAAGAAAGTACGAGCGATAAAATTGAACTGATCGAAAAGAACTTGGATTCAGTTTAACGAAAATTAATCTTCAGTTGAAGCATCCTTTTACTGCGCATTATTTTTAACCTAACTTTGTTTGCAAAATTGAAAGCTAAAACACTGATTAAATGACTGAACTAATTATAGATCAAGAAATTAAGGACATTCTGACTACACTTGGCATCGAAGAACGCAACAATGGAGCTTCGACAGGAGGGAAATGGTTTAAAACCAGAGGGGCGCGCATTGATTCTTATTCTCCGGTAGATGGAAGACTAATTGCCTCCGTTAACTCTGCGACAGAGGCAGATTATGAGGCCATCATATTAAAAGCTCAAGAAGCATTTAAGCAATGGCGTTTAGTTCCTGCCCCCAAAAGAGGAGAAATCGTTCGTCAATTGGCAGAAAAGATTCGATTCTACAAAGAACCTCTTGGAAAACTAGTTTCCTATGAAATGGGAAAATCGTTACAAGAAGGATTAGGCGAGGTACAAGAAATGATTGATATCTGCGATTTTGCTGTTGGCTTGTCTCGTCAATTATATGGGTTAACTATGCACTCTGAGCGACCTGGTCACCGAATGTATGAACAATACCATCCTCTTGGTATTGTTGGTATTATTTCAGCCTTTAACTTCCCGGTTGCCGTGTGGAACTGGAATTCGGCTATAGCTTGGGTTTGCGGGGACGTCTGCATTTGGAAGCCATCTGAAAAAACACCCATTACAGCCATCGCCTGTCAGCAAATCATTAAGGAAGTATTTGATGTAAATGGCGTTCCTGAGGGTGTTTCCGGAATAGTAGTCGGCGGGTCTGAATTGGGCAAACTCATAGCGGAGGATACGCGTGTTCCATTGGTTTCAGCAACCGGTTCTACCCGCATGGGAAAAGCTGTCGGGGCTCTTGTTGGAGCTCGACTTGGAAGGTCGCTTCTCGAACTTGGAGGAAACAATGCCATCATCATCACGCCTTCAGCGGACCTGAAAATGGTTATTCCCGGGGTTGTTTTCGGAGCAGTTGGAACCGCCGGCCAGCGTTGCACGTCTACGCGCCGATTAATTATTCATGAAGAAATCTACGACAAAGTGAAGCATGCATTGGTGAAAGCTTATGCACAACTTCGAATTGGTAATCCACTGGATCAAACCAATCATATGGGTCCTTTAATTGATAAGGCAGCTGTGGGCCTCTATCTAGAAGCCTTAAAAAATGTAGTTGCCGAAGGGGGGAAGGTGTTGGTTGAAGGTGGGGTAATGGAAGGACCGGACCTAGAATCCGGGTGCTATGTTAAACCGGCGATTATTGAAGCAGAGAACCACATGCAAACTGTGCAGAACGAAACCTTTGCTCCAATTCTTTACCTAATGAAGTATTCCGGGGGCGTTGAAAATGCAATCAAAATTCAGAACAGTGTGCCTCAAGGACTTTCTTCGGCAATTATGACTAACAACCTCAAAGAATCAGAAGCCTTCCTTTCATGTACCGGCTCCGACTGTGGAATCGCAAATGTAAATATCGGCACTTCCGGAGCAGAAATCGGTGGTGCATTTGGAGGAGAAAAAGAAACCGGAGGGGGTCGAGAATCGGGTTCAGATAGCTGGAAAATTTATATGCGGCGCCAAACCAATACAATCAATTATTCGGACCACCTGCCACTCGCACAAGGAATTAAATTTGAACTCTAACTATTCGGCCACTCTTCTTGGAGATTGGACATCTACAGTCTGTTTCCTTCCTTAAAATTTTGTCGAAAGGAACATATTAACATA